>NZ_JACRGA010000016.1:127500-179705 GCF_016217785.1 Methanobacterium sp. | reverse complement strand
CGAAAGGATCGTTCGACTTGCATGGCTTAATCGAAACCCAATAGCAGTGGCCTCCGCCAGGATCAAACGGATTTGTTTGAATGGCGGATTGCCTAAATATAAGTCATTTATTTTGGGAAAATATGTATTTTGGAAAAGTAAGGAGTAATTTAGTAGCAACTAAATTTCACCACATACTACCATACCAACATCAAACCTAAACGCTATTTGCTTGTCGCAAAGTTTTAGGCCCTCATATATTTAGCCACCAATGGAAAATGCAGCTTTCATAGAGCGATATTTTCGCACTCCAGCCCACGCCTAATTAGTGGCACATACTATACACAGCGACCATACCTCTACAAAGTTTTTAGAAATTATTGCAAAAAGTGTGGAGAGTATTCCCCGTATTTGGTGTTAAACATGAAAAGAAGATTTCTCTGAAGTTTTTTATTATTTTGTATATTTTTAATAATTTGGGATTAGTTCTCATGAAAAATGTTAGATCAACACGGTTGGTGATATAGTGGCTGCTCGTTTTTTTAGATCTGATAAAACTTAATGAAAAAGTGTAAAAGAATTTAGAAAAAACAGTAAAAATTAATAGATAGTTTCAACCAAAACTTAAGGTTTTGATAATGAAATTAGTGTAAAAATAAAAAAATGTTTAGATTATTGTAGAAACTGTTATTTTTAGGAATACAGTTTATTTTAGGAATACTGTTGATTATTTTTAGATAATCCTCTCGGCAACTCTTCCAATAACCAGGGCAGCTATTTCTTCCTTGGTACTTAATGGGACATCCCATATTTCATCATCAACCAGAACCACTTTGTTCTGGTCAGATCCGAATCCTGCGCCAACTTCTGCCACATCATTGGCCACCATCAGATCTGCACCGGACTCCCTCATTCTTTTTTTAGCAGATTCCACCAGTTTATCCCTGGAAACACCGTACTCTGCCTTGAAACCCACCAGATACACTGCAGGGTTGTGTTCCTTGGCCTGGTTTATGATCTTGGGGGCTGGTTTTAGTTTCAGGGTCTGGTCACTGGATGAGGATATCTTGGATGTGTTCTTTTCCACCACAAAGTCACTGACTGCTGCTGCAGCAATGAACACATCATGGTCAATGAGGTTTTCCTCCAGTGCTTTGGCCATGACCCGGCTGGATTCAATTTTTATGTGATTGAATACCTGGGGGATTTCCACTTCCACCCTTCCGGTGATCATGGTAACATCGGCACCGCGACGGAAGGCCTCCTTGGCCAGTTCCACACCCATCTTACCAGAACTACGATTAGTAATTCCCCTGATGGGATCAATATCTTCGTAAGTGCCCCCGGCACTCACCAGAACATTCCGTCCCTCTAAACCACCGGCAGAGGTGGCTTTCTGAGCCTGGAGCACAATATCATCAACTGAGGGGAATTTGGCCTTGTTCTCCTCTTTTTTAGGCTCCATGAATACCACACCCTCTTTTTTGAGTTTCTGGATGTTCTCATCCACCGCCCGGTACATGGACTGGTGCATGGAGGGTACAAAAACAATAGGCGTGTTATAGCCACTGGCAGTTAAAAGAAGTGTGTTTATGGGGTTGTCCGCAATTTTATAGGCGAACTTGCTGATTACATTGGCAGTGGCTGGTGCCACCAGAATCAACTCAGCATCAGCATATTTAACATGCTCAATTTCCCCAGTGAGCTTGGTGATCACCTTCTCTCCCGTGGCAAATTCCAGTGCGTAGGGATTGATGATATCACAGGCACCGTCAGTCATGAAACATTTAACCTGGAAACCCTTCCTTTTAAGCTCCCGGGCCAGTTTCACCGTTTCCACAGCAGCCACACTACCAGTAACACAGAGCACGATTGTCATGAAATTTAACCCCCATTAAACCTTTAGATCCTCATAATATTTTTTTTAATTCCATATGTGATTTTTTTAGTTATCGCGGTCAATAACCACCAGGGTTTTCTCCCCTGTTAATTCCTGAATAATAGTATTCAATAGGTCCAGTTTGGCAGGTAATCTACGGGCATCTTCTCTTCTGACCCGTATTTTGTATCTTTCCTCTCCGTCTTTCCCGTAGACTACATTAATACCTGAAATACGGGCAGGGGCTAGTATATCGGTGGCCACGGCTTTCAAATCCGAGTTTTCTCCAACCACCCTTATTTTTCTCTCCACGGTTTTGGATATTTCCCTTACTATTTTACCGCCCTTACCAATGAGTTTACCCACCTGGTCTTTCTCGGTGATAATTATAACCACGTCTCCGATTTCAATGGTTTTCTTAAAACCGATTTTACCATCACCTACACGATATAGGAGTTTTGCAATGTCCAAGTCAAGCTGACTTATTTCTCCTGTTTTCAGCTTATTCTCACAACCTTGACATAACATTCCGCTTTTTAAACAGACATCGCATATTGGTAAAACCATCCTAAATTCCTCCTTATTTTTAGTGGATAATCCTAAAGGCCCCTGTAGGGTGCCAGATGAATTATATTGAAATAAAACCTTCGCAGGCTCATATGTAGGCCTGCATAAATTACCAATCCCTTATTTAATGCTTGGACGACCTATTACAGTCCAGCTTTGATAATAATAGAATCCAACCCTAAATTTCTAATTTCTCATGCATCAGGAACGAAAGTAATTATATGAATTTCACAGGAATTGAATAAAATTAAAAGCAGATTTTGACTTATAAGTCCACCACTCTCACCCTGTGAAGATTAGTACAAACATTTGGATATTCTATCCAGTGTAACATATAAAATTTTTGCATTAAAACTTACCTTAACAACACCCTATCCAAGCCAATTATACAGTGTTCTTACCATCTCCCAGGGGTAATAAAAAAGAATTTCATTGGTAATAAAAAAGAATTTTTTCAGGGTATTTTTATCAGGAGAATAATTACACTATTTCCGGAGAATGATTACACTAAGAATGATTACACTGATGATTTACCAAAAAAGAAGGGACGCTATCAAAAAATAGATTGTAAAAAATGATATTAAAAAAAATGAATGAAGTATGGAATTTGGTGCATCTGCTGCTTGGAAACCTATGATGCTTGGAAGCTGTTTACCACCAGGTCGAAGTTGGACTGCTGGGCATCGTAGTCTTCCACTCGGGCACTACACAGTATCACGTAGAGAGTGCTGCCTTTTTGCATCCACACCGCCCGGTACTTCTTGGCCACTCCCTCCTCAGAGGAGGTGTACACATTTTCATAAACCTGGGCACCGTTCAGAGTGAGTTCTGCCTCTGAAACTTTAGTTTTACCCGTATTATTGAAGAATTGAGCGTAATTTTGGTCGTAGGCTGTTTTAAGAACAGAAGTAGTTGCATTTGGTTTCTGGATCACCACAGAAGTGGTGGGGTTTCCATTAACCACTGTATTGGGATCTCCCACTGCAGCCACCCCATTGGGTGAACTAACTGAAGCCACTCCCCATGAGGAGGAGTACTGGAAGGAAACACCGTTCTGGGAGAAATTATTGGTCTGATTGGCCTTATCATCGGTAACACATCCTGAAACCAGGACTACCATGATGGTAACTGCCATTAATGGGAGAATTTTATTCATAAAACAAACACCTATTATCCTGTTATTTCATTCTTCTGAAAATATTAAATATTTAATAACTGATTATTCCATTATCTTATTATATATCCATTATTTTTCCATTATTTTCTTATACAATTGCACAAATTTGATGAATTTTCTATTGATTGAACTAATTCACAATGCTTTAAGGGGAAATAAACCTTTTTTCTAATCTATTTTTAAAAAAATCTTAAATCCAGGGAAGCAATGGCTCCCCTGCGGTTTTTTTGTAAAATAATATGTCTAATTATCCGTCAGCCAGTATTATTACCTGTATCTATAGGGGTTTGGGTGTTGGTTGGTGTATTAGAACTCGTATCCGTGGTAGTGGTGGGCGTAGTTTCGGTGGTAGTGGTTGGTGTAGTATCCGTATCCGTAGTATCTGTGGTAGTTTTAGTAACGTTGGAAGTAGTGGTAGTGGTGTTGTTGACTGGTGTTGGTAAGAATGCGCTGGCATTGACCGCCATGGATATCTGTGGTGATTCACTGGGTTTAGTGATGAACATAGATCCCATAGAGGTTCCTACTACAAATGCCAGGATGACAAATGCTAGTAAACCTATTTTTGCCCTTTTACCGAACCAATCCCTGCTGGGCATTTCCTTGCCCTTAATAGATTCGGGTTTGGTGATATATTTTTTAAGCATTTCCTGCTTTTCGGCTTCATCAGCCAGTTTTTTCTTCTCGTCTTCCTGATCTGACCAGTAGTCCAGGGATTTTTCAGATCCCATTCTACCCTGCATTCTGCGCACATGTTCTGCGGCCTGCAGGGTTTCCATTTCCTGGCCGATATCCCGTTTCTGGGCGAAGTATTCCTTCTTGGATATATTTCCTTTACTATAATCTAATTCAAGCTCTTCCAATGTCTGGTCGAGCTTTTTTTTACTTGAAACTATTCTAATCATCTCCTTCCTGAGGATATGATCCTAAAATCTTTATGTATCCTACCTTTGATTGTATTCTATTTATAACATTCATGATTTTTATATCCCTATGGTGACCCTCCATATCCACAAAGAAAATATAGCTTCCCAGCTTCTCCTTGGATGGTCTGGACTCTATTTTGGTCAGGTTTATCCCTTCACTGGCAAATTCTCCCAGTATCTCATACAATCCTCCGGGTTTGTCCTTGGAAAGGCATAAAACCACTGAGGTTTTGTCTTTCCCTGTGGGGACATGGTCTTCCTGGTCCACCACCACGAAACGGGTCATGTTATTGGCATGGTCCTGAATATCCTCTGCCGCTATTTTAAGACCGTATAACTCCGCAGCCCTTCGGGTCCCGATTGCTGCTGCCCTTCTATTATCACCTATCATCTCGGCAGCGGCAGCTGTGCTACGTGTGGCTTGGGTTCGTACCCCCATCTTCTCCAGGAACATTCGACACTGGGAAAGTGGCTGGTAATGTGAGTAAACCACTTCCACATCCTCTAATTCTGCATCCTTGTTTATGAGAAGGTTGTGGTTTATGGGGAGGATTATCTCCTGTTTAATTTTCAGGAGATACTGGTGGGCCAAAAGATCCAGGGTGACTCCCACCGAGCCTTCTATGGAGTTTTCTATTGGCGCCACTCCCAGGTCAACTTCACCAGTGTGCACTGCTTCAAATACTTCGGGTATGGTATCG
Source organism: Methanobacterium sp. (assembly GCF_016217785.1). NCBI lineage: Archaea > Methanobacteriati > Methanobacteriota > Methanobacteria > Methanobacteriales > Methanobacteriaceae > Methanobacterium > Methanobacterium sp. The sequence goes on along the minus strand of NZ_JACRGA010000016.1, from coordinate 174,476 downwards.
TAGGGTACCAGTTCCCCCTCCAAGTGTGATGCTGCTTCTTCAGTGAAGGTTCCTGCTGGTCCGAAATATCCTATTTTCATAATTTTACCTAAATCATTTGGTGGTTTAGTGAGAAACATTGGTGTTAACAAATTGGGTTAAAATATTCTAAATTTCTTAATATTCTAAGGTTTAGTTAGTCTAATATTCGAAGTATAAGTTAGTCTTAATTCTAAGTATAGTTATTCTAAGTATAGTTAGTCTTAATAATCTAAGTATAATTATTCTAAGTATAGTAGTCTAATATTCTAAGTTTAGTAATAAAAATTAGTTTGTTTAAGTTATTAAAATAAGTTTTATTTTATTAGGTTTTAATTTATTAAAATCACATCTTCAAAAATTAAAAAATCCATCTTCAAAAAAGATTCATCAACCCCCAACAGATTAGTACAAACCACCATCAAGGTAGTTGTTGATCCGATCGTTGGTGGACTGGTGTATCCTTCTTATAACTGCTTTACCGTCTTTTATCTCAGCCAGGGTCGCCATGACCTTTAAATCACGGAGGTGGCGGATGAATTCCTCTGCTTCTTCCTGGCTATCCACTTCTATCAGCAGATCCTCCGCTGCTAATTCACCCTGCTCCACCTTGCCAATGGTTTCCAGCATGGGGTAGAGTATAGATTCACCCATCCGCAGGGCTCTTTCCCGAAGCTGGTCTGTTGATTCTCCGGTTTCATGGGACTGGAATCCTTCCCGGATGATCCTGCTAAAGAGGAATGCCTGAGCCAGGTCGAAGGGGAAGCTCAAGGCGTATTCCAGTTCTGCTGCCTGGGCCTGGGATGAGGTGTACTTTAAGGGTTCCAGCTGCATCTGGGGGTCCTTCATCACCACTCCCTCCCGGTCATTTTTCCCTAATTCCCTCACAATCCCCATGATCTTCTGAGGAGCCTCTTCCACTGGGAACACTCCCAGAAGTCGTACTGGTTCCAGCTGGTAATCTGCCAGTAACTCCCTTTTGACCATTACTGGTAGTGGTGTGTTGGTGAGTTTTTCCCGCAGGTCGAATATGCGGAATCCCAGTTTCCCCACCTCAGGGTAGTAGTGTGATACATAGGGGTTCATGGTGCCCACCATCTCACCACAGATGACCATCTGAGGATAATCCTGGAAGAATTCATCCAGGTTCAGTATCTGGCTGGCTTTGCGGCTGGTGTAGGGACAGATGTAACCACCACGGGTGAAGGCAACTATCCTATCATCAACCTGGGCGATGCGGACATTGTATCCGTTCATCTTCTCCTCCACCGCCACTTCCCGGGGAAAGTGTTTTTCCAGTGCAGGGTGTAGCATCAGGGTTCTCCTTATCTTGGGGAACCCCCGTATAACTTCGATTTCCTCGCCTTTTACTACCATGGTCCCGGCTTCTACTGGTCCCAATCCTTTCCGGAACTGGATAGCGTTCAGACCATGTTTCTGGTATTTTTTTACAATGCCCTTCTGGTAGGCTGCCTCCAGTTTAGGGGAAGGTACATCCAGGAGGTGGGAAACTTCCTCATCAGTTACCAGGGGCGGGATGCTTTTTTCTCTCATTTAACACCCTTTAGAGTGGGATTATTTCTAATATTTCTCTATTTTTTAGAATGTTTATTTGGTTTAGAATGTTTATTTGGGATGTTTATTTGGTTTAGAATGTCCATTTGGGAAATGTTTAAAAAAAAGTTAAAAATAGGAGGATTTCTTTATAAATCCCCCATATTATGGGTTTTCTTACATCACTTTTCCAGTTCCACTATCAGTTTCAGGAAGTCGGTTTTGGTGATTATTCCAGTCATTCCATCTTCATCCACCACTGGTAGTCCACTGAAGTTTTCATCCAGCAGGATCTGTGCTACCTCGGCCATGGTTTTTTCTTCGGTGATGGTTTTCACATTCTGGATCATCACATCTTCCACCAGTAGGTTACGTATCCTGGCGGGTTTGTACTTGTCAGGAACTACTTTTCGGAAGGACATCATTGCCAGGGCTATGTCTTTAGCGGTTATCATTCCCTGGAGCTGGCCATCCTCCATTACCGGGAGTCGGCCAATACCCTCATCGATGATGATCCTCCTGGCGTGTACCAGCCGGTCCTGCGGTCCGATAGTGGTGACCTCAGAGCGCATTCTTTCTTTTACTGCGATATCGGTGAAGGGTCTGCCCTGGCAGGTGTGCAGGAAGTCGGTTTTGGTGATCATCCCTATGATCCTGCTACCATCCAGGACAGTCAGGCCTCCGATTCCATTATCCAGCATGAGCTGGGCAGCATCTCCCAGTGTCTGGTTGCCTTCAGCAGTAAATGGTTGAGATGTCATCACTGTGGAGACATGGAAGTGGGATGGTGCCAGGTTGCCGTATTTGGATGATCCCAGGCGAAGAGATATGTCTTTCTCGGTTATGATCCCTACCAGTTCTTTCTGATGGTCCTGGTTGGTGTTTATAACCGGTAACCTGGATACTTTATTTTTTTTCATTAATTTCAGTGCGTCGTGAATGTTCTGGTCTTTGTCCACCACAACTGCATCTTTTGCCATAATATCTTTCACATGCATCTTGGACTCCCCCGGTAATTACTGGATTCCCCGGATTATATCCGTTTTGGTGATTATTCCCACCAGTTCATTATCACTGACCACTGGAATTCCACTAACATCTTTTTTAGCCATAATATCAGCGGCACTGGCGGCGTCTTCATCCTGCTCGATTTTTATAAGGTGGTTAGTCATGAGATCTCCTGCTGTGACCATAGACACCTCCCGAACATTTCTCTTCTCCTGACCATCGATGTTCCGCAGGAATGCTATTTTTTCCACACTCACTCCTGTTTCAGGGTCTTCCACGTTGGCAAAGGATATATTTGCAGAAGTTATGATTCCCACTGGCTCATTATCCCTCACCACTATGACTTTGCCGATTTTCTGATCTTCCATTATCCCAATAACGTGCCCAATGCTGTGATTTTCATTGACAGTTATCACTTCACTGGTCATGAGGTCGGATACTTTCCATTTGCCCGTGAATTTCTGGCGGTAGAATTCCATAAGGTCACTTTTGGTTATGATCCCCACCACTTCATCCCCATCCACAACAGGTACGGAGCTGATGTCGTTTTTGATCATGAGCTCCACTGCCTCCTGAACTTCTCGGAAGGGGGTGAGGGTCACCAGGTTGGGTGTCATGACCCTGCGGATGCTGATTTTATCGATGGTTCTCCTTTTCCATTTTGGTCCGTTGGACCTCATTTTTCGGGTTAAGTCTTTTTCAGTCAGGATGCCCACTGGTTTACCTTCCTGATCAACCACCAAAATACGGCTGTAGCCGTGTTTGAGCATTAGGTTTCGGGCATGGCTTACTTGTTCGTTTTCCTCGGCTAATATTACTTCCTCGTTCATTACATCCTCGATTTTCATCATGCAACTCGCCCCTAAAAAGTTTTAAAGAACCGTGTTAAGAACTCACGGCTCTTAATATGTCACTTTCAGTTATTATTCCCCGTAGTTCTCCATTTTGCACTACAGGAAGTCCACCTATGCCTTTTTCTTCCATGAGGTCGCAGACATCTCCCAGATGGGCGGTGGCATTGGCTGAGATTACCTCAGATTCCATGATCTCGGTGATGGTGGTGTTGAGGATCGCCTCGGCACTGTTGGTTATCATGTGTTCAAAGGCACTGTTTTTACCTAAAAATTCCAGGATATCAGTGGCTGTAACAATCCCCACGATCTTATCATCCTCAGGGTGGGGTGTCTTCCGCTCTTCACCTACTACTGGGATCCTGCGGAGTTTGTTGCGGACCATTATCTTTGATGCCCCTTCAATACGGGTTCCAGGGGTAGTGGTGATTACATTATTGTGCATGTAGTCTTCCACCTTCTCGTCGGTAAGTACTCCTGCCATTAAGAGTACAAAGTCTCTTTCAGATACGATCCCTGCTATTTTATGGTTGCTGTCCACTATAGGGAGGGCTCCGACTCCTTTAGTTGTCATTTTGGTTACAGCATCGGTTATGGAGTCTCTGGTGTTGATGGTTTCCACGCTACGGGTCATGATCATCTTCACCGGTTCGTTTATGGCTGCAGGGAAGTTGTCCTGATGTTTTTCTTCCAGGATCTTGTACTTGTCCCCACCTCCTAAAAAGTCCAGAATGTCCATGGAGGTAACTATTCCCAGAAGCTTTTCACTCCCGGGATCAGTTATGGGGAGTCGTCTGAACTTGTTTTTTACCATTATTTCAGCCGCTTCTTTTATGCTGGCGGTTTGAGGTGCGGTTACCACCTTTTTAGTTGCTATGCTCATCACGTCTCCCTCATGCTGGGATTCGTGGGTTTCAAATTCCAATGAACCACGGTCCATTGATTTCACCAGGTTTATGGTTTGTCTTTTTCTCATCTATACACCTCTAATATTAGAGATAACATTGAATCCATCTTTAAGCCTTTAATTTAGACCTAAAGATAACCTTGAATTCAGATATAACCTTGAATAAATCCTTAAAGGTAACCTTTAATTCATCCTTAGATTTAACCTTGAATAAAGCCTTGAATTCATATTTATAGATAGAACTACTCATTTTACTGATAGAAATAATCCAGAATTTATTTAGAATAATAAAATTTCTTAAAAATAGTTTAGCACCCATTTTAGGGGATTTTACAAGTAATGGTCGGGACATCATCTGATATAGGACCATAAAATATCTTCCCTTGAAACTATACCAACTAGATCGGCTTCTTTAGCTCTTCGGGGTTCTCTTTTAACATATACTGGATTTTCAACCACGGGTATTCTCCCAATATCATACTCCAGTATTATTTCCCCAGCCGCACTGGTTGGGGTTTGGGGGGTTGCCACCACCGGGGGTGTTTTCATAACCTTCTCCACCCTAATGGATCCCTGCATTTCAGAATCAGATTCAAAACCCATCCTCACGTGGCGGGATCGGATGATGTCCATCCTGGTGATGATCCCTATAATCTTACCCGTCTTCATCACTGGAAGTCCGGAATATCCAGATTCGTCCATTCGTTTCCAGACATGGGAGATGAGGTCATTGTAATTACAGGTAACCACATTGGAAGTGGCAATGCCTTCCAGGGTTTCATGGTCGGGTTTTAGTCCGTTGTAGAGAAATTTTCTTAAAATATCAGCCACAGTTACTATTCCCACCAGGTGCATGTTATCTGGTGACTCCACAACTGGAGCGTAGACTGTGCCTGCTTTCATGATCTCCCTGGCCAGGTGGATTAAATCCATATCTGGAGTGGCGATCACTCGGGGTTTTTCCATTATTCCCCGGGCATCAATATTTGATTTAGTGGAGGATATGTTCATCATATCTCCACGGGTTACGGCACCTTGTAAGCGGTTCTCGGATACTACAGGGATGGTTCGGAATCCTTCTTCACGGAAAATGGACCTTACCTTGGTGGCATGTGTATCCACAGATACGGTGACAGGATCCGGGGTCATTACTTTTTCCACCGGGCTCAAACTATTCACCTTCTAGATCTTCTTTACATTCCTCACAAACGTACTTTCCATCCACTTCATCCAGGTAATCCAGGTAATTTCCACATACTTCACAGGTTCCAGGTACTGATTTTTCATTGTCAGAGTATTCAATCAGATTGGCCATTTTGGCGGTTTCCACCAGTATTTCAGTGAGTTCTGGTGAAACTGTCATCACATCAGTGGAGGTTAATATACCAACAAGAACTCCGTTATTCACCACTGGCAGTCTTCTTATCTTGTTTTTAGCCATGGTTCTTGCTGCTTCGTTGAGTTCGCTCCCAGGATCGATTTTTATCAGGTCTTGGGTCATGACCTCGGCCACCGTTATCTGGCTGGCCTGGATGTCCATAGATACAACCTTGGTTATAATGTCACTTTCAGTAATCAGTCCTTCTGGTTCTGAATTACTTTTGATAATGAGGCTTCCAATGCCCTTTTGGCTCATTATGGCCGCAGCTTGGGCAATGCTGGTTTCAGGGTCTACAGTTATCACACTTGATGTCATGGCGTCGTGCACAGTCACTTGGGTATCCATTTCCATCTATATACCTCCTATCTTAGGTTAAGAAGCTTATGAACCTGGGGTATGGTTAACACGTCGAGATATTCTCCTGCTTTTTCGGAAATTTCCAGTAGTTTGTGAGTTTTCCCAGCCCAAAGTTCCAGGGGACTGACCGGCTGAACAACCAGAGGTATTTTACCAGTATCCTGGATTTCATCCCTTATTCTGGCTGCTATACAGGCCACTGCGTCCGTTGTTGTGGAGGGCTGTACTACTAACTTACAGTAACTATTTATCCCCTTTTTTATTAATAGCTTTATGGATTTTATCTCCTGATCCAAGAGATCATCCCAGTTGGAAACTGCTTCATGTTCCGGGAGTTTCACATCTATGGAAACATAGTCCACTAATTCTGTTAATTTAGCCAGTTCTCCTGGTAGGGATCCATTGGTTTCCAGTAGAGCGGGTAAAGGATATTTTTCCAGGAAATCTTTAATAAAATCAGCGTGTATTAATGGTTCTCCCCCTGTGAATGAAACCGAATGAAAATCTGGAGTTATGAGTTCATTAATTTTATCATACAATGTGTCTATGTCAAATTCATCCCCATAACCCGGATCACGACTTAAAGGCGTGTCACAGTAGTTGCAGTCAAGGTTACAACCAGTGAACCTTACAAAGACTTGTCTGCGACCTATAAGTTTTCCTTCACCCTGTATGCTTGAAAAAATCTCTGAAACTCGTGTTTTGATTTTGAATCCCCCATTACTCTACGGTTTTGGTGGAATAAGCACCCTGACCGATTCCTTCATTCACGCATATTTCCACGCTTTTGATGTCTCCTTCATCCTGGAGTGCCTGGAATAGTTTATCAGCCAGGTACTCTGCCAGGTCCTCGGCAGATGTTGAGGGTAGTGGCAGGAGACAGCAGTCTTCTCTGGGGATTTTGTACTCTTTAGTTCCTATGGAGAACTCCACCGGGTCTTTACTTTTAAAAACAAGTTCTTTACTTTCTTCTGGTATGAGGAGCTTGTGATCCAGTTCCTTGCACATTTTTCTTACCAGTCCCTTGACTGTTTTAAAGTCAGCCACGAATCCAAACTGACCGCCACGTTCTCCTTCCACAATGACATCCACGTGATAAGAGTGGCCGTGTATTCCTCCGCAGAATTCATGGCAGGGGATCATGTGGGCTGATGCGAATCTCAAGTTAGCGTGTATTCCATTGATAACTATTTTCATTTTAAAAAACCTTCTAATTATTTAAAACATATTTTAATGAATTTAATTTATTTATTTTCTTTTATGAGGGTTTGATAGTGATTTTTTCGCTATTAAGATTTATGATATAATATGAGTGTGATGTATGAAATTATTAGTGAATCCTTTAAAACACCCTGGTTTTGGAAATATCCTGCTCTATATCGTTAATCTCCCTTACATAGATTTTAGATATTTTTTCTGCCATTTCAGGAATATCTTCACGGGCCAGGCTGGGTGTGCACTCGGTTAAACCTGTGGTTTTCACATCTAGGGGTGTTCCCTGGCAGGTGAGGTTCATGGCGAAGTGGATTTTCATGCTGCTCACCGAACAGGATGCAATGGATACGCTGAGCTTGCCCCGGGCAACGTAAAGATCATCACCCTTGCGGAGAGTTTTAATACCCATTTCTTCCAGTATATCCTTGACGATCATCACCAGAATCCTTTGCCGGTGATAGCAGAGTCTCATGTCTGCCGGTTGCACATCGAAGTGTTCGATTATGAAGTGAACCATCTCTGCCGATTTTATCTCTAACCCCACATCTTCATAATCAATTAACTCATAGGAGTGGATATTCATAGGACCGATCCAGGTCACGATACTGGAACCCTTTATTCCCAACTCTTGGAATGCCCACATTGGCTTTATTTGACTTCCATCATACAAAATACCTGGTTCGAGTGTTTTTTGTTTCATGATAATCCTGGCCTTTTTATTGGGTACTTTCTTTGAGTATGATTATATAATTGGATCTGATCATTTATGAGTCTGCCCAATTGATATTTTGAGTCTGCCCCAATTTGAAACTTTTCTGGAAAAACTTTTCTGGAATATTCCATGAGAAAAATTTTAATAGTATTCCCAAATTATTTTCAGTTCACTCTGAATTTCAATTTATTCTGAATTTCATTTACTCTAAAAAATTCATAGTACTACTGGTATTCAAGTACTACTGGGGGAAAATTTCAAGTTCACGGTAACCAGTTTCAGGGTCGTTTACTCGCTTGAAAACCATATCTGGACATGAAATACAAATTTCAACCGTGGTGTGCACTGGACAGCCCCTCATCAGGTGTCCTCCCCTGACATTACCCTGGCTATCAGCCACTGCCAGGTGCAGGTGAACCCCGTTGGTGGCTATGGTCCCGGTTGCAGAAACGATCTCCAATGGCCCATTAATAGTCTTTTTATTCCCATCAGCCATCCTTAAAACTGCTTCATCCAGACTACCCACCAAACACAGAATTACACCTGATTTTAACCCTTTATTGTCCCTTATTTCTTCCAGGGACTTTTTGAGGTCCTGGCCTGGCACCAATCTTTTTACTATCATATTTAATAATATGCCCTGCATTAAATTAATTCATGCGAGCCCGAGTCCGAGACTTTATCTACACCAAGGATGATCTTTTCTTGGCCACCACCACTTACCTGCATCCCCATGATAGAATACAATCGTTTCTGCGTTACATTCCGGATCCAGAGGGGGAACGATCCCTTAATGGCTCCCGGTACACTAAAGTAGACTCCCAGCAGGCTTATAATTTTTTAAATGAATATTATCCGGATTATCTTTTTGACTGCGGAGTTACACAGGTTAAAATGATGGGCGCACCCATTAAAAGAGTGGAAAAAATACTAAGCCCAGTTGATCGGCTTAAAGAGATAATGGGGCAGTCTTCACCCAACGAACTTCTTTCAAAAGTGATTAAAGTGGCAGAGACCTTCCGGGAAGAGGCTGGGATCACTCAAAGCCACCTGGGAATCTCCGGATCCATATTACCAAATTTATACGACCCCCTGGTTTCAGATATTGACTTCGTGGTTTACGGTCTTAAAAACCATCGAAAGGCAATGGAAACCTTTGAGTCAATGAAAAATGATGCTAACAGTCCCTTGAAAGCTATTGAGGATGGTTACTGGACTAAGCTCTACGCAAAGAGGATCAAGGATTCTACCTTAAGTTACGATGAGTTCCGTTGGTACGAGGATCGTAAAAATAACAGAGGGGTGGTGGACGGGACCCTCTTCGACATTCTGGCTACCAGGGAATGGGATGAAATCACCGGAACCTTTGGTGATGAAACTTACCAACCCTGTGGAACCATTGCAATCGAGGCAACGGTTTCTGATGCTCTGGCTGCCTTTGACAACCCGGCAGTTTACCAGGTGGAAGACGTTAAAATACTGGACGGTCCTGATGTCTATTTAAAAGAGGTGGCATCCTACACTCACACCTATTCGGGTCAGGCCAGGGAAGGTGAACGGATAGTTGCCCGGGGAAAACTTGAAAAAGTTATGGGTGAAAAAACCTACTATCGTCTCATTGTAGGGACAACCAGAGAATCTTTGGGCGAGTACGTTAAATTAAAGGATTTGAAAATAGATTAAATCTCGGATTTGAAAATAGATCAATTCAGTAGAATCTATTCATCAGTTATTATATTAAAAACGAGTTTAACCGATTATTTACTTAAACTAAACAATTGTCATATTAAACTACTCGTAGACATAAAAACAGGTATAAAAAAGAATTTCGGAATGATTTAAATGGATGAAACAGTAAATATTGGACTTATTGGTTTTGGGACCATTGGAAGCGGTGTAGTAGCGACTTTAAACCAAAACATCCAATTATTAGAGCGTAAAGTTAATAAAAAGGTTAACCTCAAACGAATAGTGGACCTGGACATAACCACCGACCGTGGTGTGGAAGTCAACCAAGAAATACTCTCCACCGATGTGGATGATATCCTGGAAGATGAGGAGATCGACATTGTTATTGAACTGGTTGGTGGCTACCAACCAGCACTGAATTTCATTTTAAGAGCCATGGAAAATGGTAAACACGTGGTAACCGCTAACAAAGCGCTTTTAGCGAAGCACTGGCAGGAAATTACGGACAGCGCCCATAAAAATGGTGTTCGGATCTCTTTTGAGGCCAGTGTCGGTGGAGGTATTCCACTACTCGTACCCCTCAATGATGGATTGGCTGCTAATAATATAGAAACCATTTACGGGATCATCAACGGAACTGCTAATTACATACTCACTAAAATGGATGCAGAAGGCCTTGATTTTGACACAGTTTTAAAAGAGGCCCAGGAGATGGGTTACGCTGAAGCAGATCCCACTTTTGATATTGAAGGACATGATACTGCTCAGAAGCTCATAATACTTAGTATATTGGGCTTTGGAATTTACGTTGAACAGGAGAAGTTCCATGTGGAGGGTATAACCAGGATCACTCCTGATGATATCCGTTTTGCCCGGGAAGAACTGGAAAGTGTCATTAAACTACTGGCCATAGCCCAGATAGCAGATGGCGAACTGGAAATAAGGGTGCATCCCACTCTGGTCCCTGAAACCCATTTATTGGCATTGGTTAATGATGTATTTAATGCGGTGTACCTGGTGGGTGATGTGGTGGGTCCTGTGCTCATGTACGGAGCAGGTGCCGGTATGATGCCCACTGCCAGTGCTGTGGTGGCAGATTGTATTGACATAATGCAGGATATGGGAAGACCGGTGGTTTATGGGCCAAAGGAAACCCGGGTGGAAAAAGTTAAGGATATTTCCGATGTCGAGTCCAAATATTACTTGAGAATAACTGCACTGGATGAACCCGGAGTCTTACACTCCATATCCGGTATTCTGAGTGAACTGGATATAAGTATTGAATCAGTGAGTCAGAAAAAAGCAGATGAAGGGGAGGCCGTGCCAATCTTCATGGTAACCCACCACGCCCTGGAGAAGAATGTGCAGGAAGCACTGCAACTCATTGAAGAAATGGACTTCGTGAAGGAAGAAACTGTTCTTATCCGGTTACTTTAGATACTTAAATTAAACATCTAAGATCGGCGAATAAAAGAATAAAAAATGATTTGAATAAAGAATGATTAGAATAAAAATGATTCTATTATTTATTCGATAATTTAACCCTTATACCCTGAGTATAAGGGGATTTTTTAATTTTTATAGTTTTGTTTTTAATTTAAATGTTTTTAATTGGGTTTTGTATTTAGTGGGATGGCATATGACTTTTTAAGATAGCGTAAAATTAATGAAAGTAAAAAAAAATGTGATTTAAGAACTGTGATTTAAGAACTGAATATATCATGACCGGATCATGGTCAGGATCATTTTGTATTGTTCCAGGGCGTGGAGGGCGTGTGGTTCGCCCGCAGGCATGATGATCATATCCCCCCTCTGGAGAGTGTTCTTTTTACCAGAAATGGTTATTTCTGCCTTCCCATCAATTATCTGAACCATAGCATCAAAGGGTGCGGTGTGTTCACTTAATCCCTCCCCCTTATCAAAAGCGAATATGGTGACAGTTCCGGTTTCTTTGCGGATTATCTCCCGACTTACAACTGCCCCTTCCTGATAATCAAGCAAATCTTCTACATTAATAACCACAGATTTTAGTTCATCATTCATTTTACATCCACCTTACCTATTTTTCAGTGAAATAAATTTTTAAACCTATAATATTTTGACCTATAATAATTGAATAGATTTAAACCTTTGAATAGATTTAAACCTTTAATTTAGAGTTCCAGATATGAATTTTAACTTTTTCCGATTTTAACCTTCTTCCATGAATTCGATTAACTGTTGCATGTAACCGAAGAAGTTTAAAAGTGAATCTATGTAATCCCGGGCATCATCCACATCATTTATATCATAATCTTTTTTGGATAGAACATCGTCAAATCGGACCCAAACATCTTCTTTGATGGAGTTCATGATGAAATTCATGAGATCGTTAATGTTCTCAGTTCTAACCGCCTGTTCCGCCATGTTAATAACTGGTTCTTCATTGATCTGGGAGGGTTTCAGTCCCGTGTAAGCCTTCCCCCTGCCTTTTAAGTATAATCTGACTGCTGTTTCAAAGAACCAGTAATCGGCAAGTTCAGCTGCATCTCCAGAAAGCTCTCTTACCGTGGTTGTTCTTTCAAAGGCATCTTTCAGCTCATCCTCATATTTTTCCCGGATAAATGGAAGCACATAATTAATGTTTTCCATCTCCAGAGCTTCTTCAGCCGCTTTAACCACCAGCCCATCCATACCATCACAGTGAAGTGTCATTTCATCTCACCCCTCGGATATTTTCATCATCTGGAATTTTAGTTTAGATTAAATGTTTGGCAAAGAGATATTTGTGCAGATTAATATTTGTTGGCAAATAGTATTAAATGATTCCAATTCCATCCTGGAATAATTCTATGCGAGTAATTAATAAAGATATAAATCCTTTTAGGAACAGTATTATAAGTGGTGATACCATGGACAAAAAAACTGAGGAACTCCTTAAAAAATGTGAAAATGTGGAAGATACCAGTATTATGGGCACCTGCAAAGGCCTGTTGAAAATGATGGCCGAAAAAGATGTGATTGTTGAGGACAAAGAGGGACAAACCTATCTGGATATGGCTGAAACCCTCAAACCCAATGATGTGTCACAAGTTCTGCAGTTAGCTCTGAAAATTAGGGAAAGTGGGGATATTACTGACGTTGACCTTAAAAACGAAGCAAGTAGACTCATTAGAGCAATAGAAATGAGTTAAGTATCACTGAAAAAGTTTAAACCAGAAATAAGTTTAAATTCAGCAAGTTAATATTTTTCAAATTTATTTTAAAGATCTCGTGGTGAGGTCTTTAAACCACCTTTTTTTAGTTTAAAATCTTTTCTGACCAAGTTTTTTAATATCAAATATAGCAGTGTCTGCCACTGCCATCACTGCCATCACTCCAGCCTGGATTGGGTCGGTTACCACCAGATCCGCCTTTTCAGTTACACTGCCCGGCATGTTGAGGCTGATTACTATGACTTCGTGGTCTTTTTTTATCTCATCTATGGCCTCGGTGATCTTCCCTCCCATGAGGGAACCGGCAAGTACCAGTGCACCGACCCTGGGGAGTCTTCCCACCGCAGATACTGCCTCAGATAGGTCTTCTTCACCCACCAGAGGGATGGTGTCCACACTGATGTGTTCTCCTCTGATGTTGTGACGGTCGGCCTCGGTGATGGCACCTTGGGCCACCATGGCCACCTGTGCCCCGCCACCAATAATGATGATTCTCTTACCATAAACATCCTGAAGTGTGGGGCATTCTTCAACACTTCGCACTGCTTCAACCTTTCTAATATTCTCTATTAACTTATCCACATTCTTAACTGCCTCTAACTCCAAATATAATGAGGCATGGTCTTTATCTTCGACAAAGAGGTGGGTGTAGGTTATGTTAATTCCACATATGGCAGTTAATTCTGTGATGTCCCGCAGAACTCCTGGCTGGTTAACAGCCCTGATATTTATGGCAATTTCATCCATTACTGGTTATCTCCTGAAATATATGTATCCTGTAATATGTATCTCCTGAAAATTTCTATTTCTTAATTTAACCTACTTTCTAAATTAAACTATCGATTATGGTATTAAGTGACAATTTACAACTCCTGACAGTTGGGACAGATATATGAAGATGTGCTTCCGGTTTTAATCTTTTCAATGGTGTTACCGCACTCAGGACAGGGCTCACCCTCCTTGTACGCCACCAGGAAGTAATCACGATCAAATCCATTGTTCTGGCCATAGAAATCTTTTTCATAGGCCAATCCACCTATTTCTGTGGCATTTTTAAGGTTTTCCCGAATTATACCGTGGAGTTTGTCCACTTTACACGTTTCCAGAGTATTTGCTACCTTTTGAGGGTGTATTTTTGCCCTGAAGAGAATATCATGGATGTATACGTTCCCTATACCTCCGATTTTTTTCTGGTTCAGGATGAGGTTCTTAATCTGGGAGCGTGCCCCGCAGAGTTTTCTGAAGTGTTCTGTGGTGAATTCTGCGTCCAGAGGTGAAATTGCAATATCCTTGGTGGCCTTGTGTTGAGCTAATTCCTCATCCTGCAGGAGTTCTGCGCGCCCAATCCACCAGAATTTACAGGAAAAGGTTGATCCATCGGTGAACTGGAAAAGGCACTGATATTCCTCGGGATGTTCACGGCCGGGTTCATGATAGAGTACATCAGCACCCATGCCCAGATTCAAAAGCAGATGGTAATCATCAGATAGCTGGATGAAAATCCATTTACCTTTATTGTAAACCTTAAATACATTTTTACCACTTATTTTCTGGATAAACTCATCTACCGGTAGGTTTAAAGATTTTTCCTGGCGAAGTTCGCCCTTATGGAACTCCTTGGATTGGAGTTCCCTGTCCATCTGTCCTGCCAGTATTATCAGTTCTGGTAACTCTGCCATTATCAACACATCCCCAGTCAAGCAACACATCCATTCAACAGTTAGCCCTTTAATTAGTACAATTATGAGAGAGCGATTAATTCCCATTTGTAGTTATATTCTTAATTAGAAAATTACCATACTTATTATAATAATTATACCATATGTTATTAATTAAAGTACAATAAAAAAAATTCATGTATTAAATGTCGTTAAATACTTCTTTGGCCGTATTTATACCATTTATAGCCGCTGGAAATCCAGCATAAACTACCATGAGTATGATGGTTTCAATTATCTCATCTTTAGTTAAACCCACCTTTAAACCTGCCCTGATATGGAAGGCCAGTTGTGGTTGTGCTGTGCCCATACAGGTGAGGGCGGCGATGGTGGCAATTTGCCTCAATTTAGGGCCTAAATTCTTTCTACTGTAGATATCCCCGTATCCAAACCCTACTACAAATTCCATGAGATCAGGGGCTATGTCCTGGAAGGTCTCTTCTAGGAGTTGAACCTGGTTTGGATCCAGTTTACCCAGCCATTCTACCCCACGGATGAAACGATCCCCCTCCTGTTTTTCGGGTACTGGCTGGAAGTCAATCTTTTTCGCCTGTAGAACTTCCCTCAGAGTGTTGATCCCGTTGATGGCACTGGGAAACCCACTGTATGATGACATCTGGAGTATAACCTCCACCAGTTCTTCTGTAGAAACACCCACATTCAGTGCTCCGTGGATGTGCACCTTCAGCTGCGGGGCGGCGTTTCCCATGGCAGTTAATCCCGCCACCACTGCAATTTCCTTCTCTTTCAGGGTGGTTCCATTTCGGGAGTAGACATCTCCAAAGGAGAATTCAATAATGTACCTGGCCAAATCTGGTGCTATGTCTTTTAAACTTTCAACCACTGCTTCTCCAGCTTCACCATCAATTTCCTTCAGTTTTTCCCAGCCACAATTATACCGTTCCACTGTTATCCCACTCCTTAAATTATTTATATGTACACTTTAACTCCAAATTTAAATTAAAACTTTAAAAAACCCATCCTTAATCTTAATCAGCCCCCCTCCCCCCCCCCAATTTAATATCCTGATTTTTTGCCAGTGATTTCTTCTACTTCCACTTTTATCACCAGAACTTTGCTCAGGGCTTCATCAGAGTATTCAAATGATTTTTCAGCAGATTCATCTGATTTTTTAGAATATTTGGCTATTATTATATCCAGGGCTTCCTTTTTCTCCTGGATATCATTGATTATATGAGCATGACCAGAACCAATTACACTCAAATATTTCATTCCCCAGTCACATGGATTTTCAGATTTTACAATTTGAGTTTCAATGTCCATCTGGAAACAAATGTTGTTGTTTTCCTTTAAAATATCGATCTTACGCCCGCCAGTTGCAGAGTGAAGATATAACGTGTTTTCACTGTAACCAAAGTTCATGGGCACCAGGTAAGGTTTTTCACCATCACATAAAGCTATCCGGCATATTTGAGATTGGTTTAATATTTCCATGAGGAGTTCCGGATCTTTGATCTGTTTATCACTTCTTCTCAT
Source organism: Methanobacterium sp. (assembly GCF_016217785.1). NCBI lineage: Archaea > Methanobacteriati > Methanobacteriota > Methanobacteria > Methanobacteriales > Methanobacteriaceae > Methanobacterium > Methanobacterium sp. The sequence continues at coordinate 158,375 of NZ_JACRGA010000016.1, read as the reverse complement.
GTCTTTTCCTCCTTTCTATGTAAATGAATGATGAGTTGATGTGTTGAAAGTCTAATTATCGATAGGTTAATTTCTTCATTCAACACACAAAGATTATATGTTAGTCTGATCTACCACTAACGGTTATAATAATTTTATAGGGTGGAGGGATTATGCAACAGATTCACCGTTTGAGTAGAAGAGAAGTTAAGACTATACTGCACCATACCGGGAATGTGTGCATACTCCTGGCAGCCGCCATGTTGATCCCCATCATAATCACATTTATTTATAACGAACCGAAATATATAGCTCCTTTTCTCTATTCTGCCATCATCAGTGCGGTTATTGGTTTTCTTCTGGTGAAGCTGTTTAAAATTGAAATTAAAATGACACTTAAAAGTGCCATGATCTTTTCCACCATAATATGGCTCATTGCAGGTGCACTAGGTTCTTTGCCCTATTATCTTTCAGGAGAGTTATCTTATCTTAATTCCTATTTTGAAGCCATGTCTGGATTCACAACCACTGGATTCAGCATGTATTCCAATGTTGATGCCGTTTCCTATACCATGAACTTCTGGCGGGCTTTCACACAGTGGATTGGCGGTCTTGGTATAATATTCCTTCTTCTGGCCCTTTTAAGATCCACTGGTGTTGATGTTATGCGCCTCTACCTGGCCGAAGGCAGGGAAGAAAGACTTGTACCCAGTATTAAACATTCCACCAGGATCATTGTTTATATGTACCTCCTCTTTACTTTAATTGCCATAGCACTCTATTTAGTAGCAGGAATGCCTGTTTTCGACTCTATTTTTCATGCATTCACCACCCTATCCACTGGAGGGTTTGGAATGCATAATAGCAGTCTCTTATTCTATAACAGTGTCTGGATAGAGATTGCAGCCATGATCATAATGATGATCGGTGCCACCAACTACGCCCTACACTACACCATTCTTAAAGGGAACTGGAGGGAATACTTTAAAGATATCGAGACAAAAGTGGCTTTCAGTCTTATAATAGTTTCCACAGTCCTGGTAACCTTTATGCTCTTTAACAATCAGGTCTATGGGAATGACTTACTGCTTAATTTAAGGTTCAGTCTGTTCCAGATGGTTTCAGCCATCACCACCACCGGCCTGCAAACCGCTTTCTATCCCGATATACTCACCAAATGGATTGGTCTGGGTACATTCCTCATGACCATAATCATGATCATTGGTGCCGGTTCCCTGTCTACCGGTGGAGGTATTAAGTGGCTCCGAGTGGGCATACTGCTCAAAGGAATATCCTGGCAGGTTAAATCATTCATATTACCAGGTAAAGCTGTTATGGCTAAAAAGTTACACCATGTAACTGAATTACAGATAACCGATGATGTTATACGATTAACAGGAGCATTTCTATCCACCTACCTGCTGGTGTACATTGTAAGTGTGATTATAGTCCTGATTTATTATCCTGATATTTCCAGGGTCATATTTGAGGTGGCATCTGCCCTGAGTAATGTGGGGCTTTCCAGCGGAATTATGACTCCGGATTCCCCCGCACTGGTTAAAATAGTGTTCATAATCGATTTCTGGATGGGGAGACTGGAAATTTGGCCAGTTTTACTCCTGATAGCCATCACTATTAATAATGTGCTTAGGAGAAGGTAACTACTACTTTTTTTTTGTTCAAAAATAAAAGAAGTTTACTGACAATTAGAAGTTACCGATAATTAGGAGGAATTTATATGGGACATGAACAGGTAGAGCTTAAAGTTGATGATGATTTTTATATTTTGGTGGATGAAGGAATAGAGGATATTATAAAAAACTTCTTTCACTGGGAAATTGAAACCTGCAATTCATGTATTGACTATAAAGGGTCAGTGTGGATTGAATTTTGCGAATATAAAGATTGGGAGCAATTTTTACAGCTATCCCTCCGTAATAAAATCATGACAACCGGGAAAGCCCCTGAAAAAGAAACATTATGGGATTTCCTTCAGGAAAAGTCCAGGGTAAATCTGGTTTTTGATGAAGAATTAATAGACGACCCTAACAACGAAGAAGGAACAGTTGGAACCGGGGTTCTCATAATATGTGTTGGTTTAAAATTCCCTAAAGAATTAATGGATGAATTTAGAGAATTATTCTTTGAAGTTTTCCCACCGGAATAATCTTATTTCTTTTTTAAAAATAAAAAAAGGAATATATTCTGGCAAATTAGAAATGCACTGTATAAAACTTGTTCTTTTAAGTTCTAAGAAGGATTACCATTTTTATTTCTCACATTTTTTTCCAGACCATACTTACGAACGAACGTTAGTTTTATATATTATGGGATGGAACCCATATCCATGAGACTAACGAACGTTAGTTAAGGGGAACATCATATGGAAGATCAAAAATCAAAAGACAACATCAAACCAACCAAAGAGAGAATATTTAACGTATCACTTGAATTATTCTCCCAAAAGGGATTCAATGCCGTTTCCGTGCGTGAAATAGCACGAGAAGTGGGAATACGGGAAAGTTCAATTTACAATCATTACAAAAACAAAGAGGCAATCCTGGACGCCATAATTGACTACTTTAAAGCAGAACTCACCCAGAGTGGCCTGCCAGAAGAAGAAACCACCAAGTTAATGGACCAGGGTCCTGAGGTGTATTTTCAGGTAGGGTCTCGGGTGTATATAGAACAAATTAACACCCCCCAGATGGAAAAAATCTGGCGATTGGTTTCAATCGAAACCTACCACAACCAGAAAATAAGGGAATTCTTCAAAAAAGAATTATTGGAAGAGCCCATAACTGGTTGGGAGAATGTTTTCAGGATGATGATGGAAAAAAAGATGATTAAACCATTCAACCCCAGAACACTGGCCTATGAATACTTTTCATTTGCCCTATTTCTGTTCTTTGAATACTACGTCCTGAAATACGATGAAGACTTTGATTCATTCATGGATATGGCCCTGGAAAGGATGGGTAAACATACAGATTTCCTTCTGGAAGCCATCAAAATTTGAAGACTTGAAACGGGAAATAAGGAAGATAAAGTGAGAATATGAAAATTTTAACCATTATTGGAAGCCCCCGAAAGAAGGGTAACAGTTACCAGGCGGCTCGAAACCTGGAAGCTAAGATGAAAAGGAAAGGAACTTATGAATTCGAATACCTGTTCCTTAAAGATGCTCACTTAGATGCCTGTAAAGGCTGTTTCAACTGCGTGTCCCGGGGAATTGAGTTCTGCCCCTTAAAAGATGATCGGCAGATGATCCAGGATAAGATGGACCAAGCAGACGGCCTGATTATAGTCTCCCCGGTGTACGTTATGACGGTATCCGCCCTCCTGAAGAACTTCATTGACCGGGTGGCATATCTATGCCACCGTCCAGAATACCACAGTAAGAATGCCCTTGTCCTCTGCACCACTGGAGGGATAGGAGTTAAAGAAACCCTGAATTACATGGAAATGATAACCAAAGCATGGGGATACAATGTAGCGGGTAAATGTGGTCTGGTAACTGCACCATGGCCGGCAACTGCTGGTTTGAATAAGAAAAACACCAGTAAACTAGAAAAATCAGCCCAACAATTTGACCAATCCTTGAAATCCATGGAAAAAGAAAAAACAAGGAAAATCAAGGTTGGCTTTAAAGATTACATGGGCTTTCGAATCTTTCAAAGCATATCCTCCGATGTCAAGGAGTACATGCCTGCAGATTACCAGTTCTACCAGGGCAAGGAATATTATCAGCCAGCCCAGATAGGCATCCTCACCAGGATGTTAACCGGGATAATGTTAAAAGTGGTCTTTTTCATGATGCGGGATATGGGTCCTGGTGATGAGAAATAAGGCATGTAAAACGATTTTCACAACCATATCATAAAAAACATGGGCATTAATAGGAATTCCTTAATTAAAATCCTTTAAAGAATAATGTAATAGAACCGAATGTATTTCAAGAAACCGATATGTATTTCAAGAATTTGATCATATATGAGCCAAAAAAATGATTCCCCCCAGAAGGTGCTTCTGGTGGGGTACAATGGTGCCAACAACACCGGATCCGAAGCCCGACTCCTCTCCATTATCAAGGATGTGAAGAGTTTACTGGGACCCCACACCCAAATTACAGTCCCCACGTTGAATGAGGAGAACCTGCGCCGTTATCTGGACGAAGATGAACACTTGCACATTGCCCCCATCCCCTCTATCTTCTTTCTGGCCATTGACAGGCTGGTTGCTGAACACGACCTGGTTTTACTGGTGGAGGGAAGCTGTTACATGGACACCTGGACCTCTGCACTTCTCTGGGCGTTCCTGTGGGCCACTAACAGTGCTCATCGACATAATAAACCATGCCTGGCTTATGCAGTGGATGCTGGCGAGTTATCCTCCCTGAACAGGTGGCTGGTTAAAAGAGAGGCCAGTAAAACTGATCTCATCATCACCAGAACCAAACACGCCATGGAAAGATTACAAAAAATTGGGGTGACTGCACCCATAACCTCCACTGCTGATTGTGCATTCACCTTCCAGGAAGACCCGGAAGATGAAAATTTTTTAGGAAAATTATGGCCCGAATCCGTGAAAGGTGTTGTTGGTCTAGCTGTGGTGGATTTTTCACTTTGGCCTGTGGTTATCAGACCATGTGGGCATGAAAAAGACCTTTATAAGTGGCCTTATTATTTCTCCCGTTCCAATGAAAGGAAAAAAACAAGAGAAAAACTTATTGAAGGATGGACTCGTACTGCGAATCATATAATTGAAAAACAGGGCAAGAATGTGGCCCTCATCTGTATGGAGGAACTGGACCAACCACTGGCCATGGACATCCGTGATAATATGAAAAATAAAGATAAATGCAGGGTAATTTCCTCTGGAGAATTCAATGCATCCCAGATGACGTCCATGCTTTGTGAGCTGGATTTACTGGTCACTTCCCGTTACCATTCTGCGGTTCTATCCCTTAGAGCAGGGGTTCCCCAAATAGCAGTTGGTCATGATCCACGGCTCACCTCATTTTACCAGGATCTTGGTCTTTACCAAGAGTACTTTATATGCCACGATGCCCCTACTTTATGGGAAGATCTGAGGGTAACTGTTGATTTGCTTTTAGCAACTCCTAACTTGCAAAAAGATCACTTGGAGAGTGGATTGCAGGAACAGTTAAGTCTATCCCAAAAGAACATGGTTCTACTTCAGGAGTTCCTGGGGATTAAAGGGAAGGGGGAAATGAAATGAACAATAATCTTAATGAGAATGGTGAAGAGAAAATGCCGAGCACTGTTCTAATAACCGGAGCAAACGGCTTCCTGGGAACTCAAATCACCCGTCAGTTAATCAAAAGAGATGACCTGAAAATCATAGCCCTGGTACGTGCTGAAAGTAAAGAACAGGCATTAAAACGTTTGGAACGGGCGTGGTATGACTGGGAAGAACTCACTGCCTCACTGAATCACCAGGTGAAGGTAGTTCCAGGCGATATAACCCTGGAAAATCTGGGACTGGATGAAGATGATTATCAGGAACTCGCATCAAGCATTAACCACATCATCCACACGGTAGCCGACCTAGGACTCCATACCCCCCTGGAAGAACTTCGAAAGACCAACCTGGAGGGAACCTGCAAACTCCTGGAACTGGCACACCATGCTAAGGATGAATTCAAAGGGTTTTCACATATTTCAACTGCATACATTGCAGGTAAGCAAAAAGGGATTATATTGGAGGATGAATTAACCGACCAGTATGGTTTCTGGAGTAACTATGAAAAGAGCAAATATGAAGCTGAAATAGCTGTTAGAAAATCAGGTTTACCATTTACCATTTTCCGTCCGGGAATGGTGGTGGGAGATTCAAAGACAGGGGAAATTAAAACCTTCAACACAGTATACGCCTTACTAAAACTTTATCTCACTGGAAGAATACGCCTCATCCCCACCAGCCCTTCCTTAACCCTTAACATGGTTCCAGTGGATTATGTGGCCTGTGCTGTGGCTGATTTAACCTTCAGTCCTAAAGTGGAAGGGAAGACATTCCATCTCACCACACCCACATCCCAGCTTCCCACTATCAGGGAGCTTCTGGACTTGGTGCAAAAATGGGCCCGGAAAGAGCTTGGTGTTAACTTACCCAGCCCCATATTCCTACCCATATCATCATTGATCCAGAAAGTATCATCTCCTCATCGTCTGAAGCATTCCTCTGGACTTTTAAATACACTGTTCACACTGGCCCCTTACCTGGATGAGAAAAGGGTCTTCAGCCAGGAAAATATTCAAAAATATTTAGACACAAATATTCCCCACTGGGAAAATTATCTGCCAGTTATCCTTAACTATGCTGTTTACAGGGGCTTTTTCCACCGTTCAGAGCGCACAGTTCATGAACAAGTCTTGTTCCGCCTTAAAAGTAAGAGTTATCCTGTGAGTTGTTACGATATAGTTGATGGTCATATTAAAGAAAAACACCCCGCGTCCTTGAGAGAAGATATTCAAAATGCAGCTGGTGCCCTTAAAGAGATGGGCATCCACCAGGGGGACCGGGTGGCCCTGGTTGGTTTAAACAGCAGCCGTTATCTGACCTTGGAAGTTGCAATAGGCCTTTTAGGTGCTGTCAGCGTGCCTTTATATTATACCAGTCCCCCCATGGAGATAAATAATGTTTTAAAAGCCAGTGGGGCTAAGATCCTTTTCATTGGAACACCCCACCTTATGAAGCGCCTGGACGAACTACATGAACCCCCTGATGAAACTCCAAATAAAAAACCGGATGGAATCCCAGATAAACCCCATAATAAAGATCAGGATGAAAATTTAAATGAATCTAAAAACTCTTATAAACCCCTAGAGATGGTTTCTTTCTGTAGAGAATCTCAAAAAATCCCAGATAATGTTTTATCCTGGTCTAGATTTTTGGAAAAATGGAACCCCAATCATGAGAGAGGGTTAAGTTTAAACCAGGCCCCAGTTAGCTTCAGTGATCTGGCTACCATCCGTTACACCTCTGGCACCACTGGAAAGCCCAAGGGAGTTACTTTCAACCATGGGAATCTGCGGTGGATGGCAGAAAGCATGGCCTCTCTTCCCTCATGGAAGGATCGCAATCGTGAAGTCAGATATCTGTCATTCTTACCTATGAACCATGTGGTGGAAGGAATCCTGGGGACCTATTCACCTTACTATGCACCGGCACCCCTGAAGATCCATTTTCTGGAAGATTTCAATCACCTGGCCTCTGCCCTACCCCAGGTAAGGCCCACCATCTTCTTCTCAGTACCCCGTTTCTACGAAAAACTATGGTCCAATCTGAAAAACACGTCTTTAGGAGGCCATTACATACACTTAAAAGAAGGAACATTGAAAAAGATTCTAAAACCATTGGTGCGCAGGTCTTTCCTAAATAAGGCTGGTCTTGACCGCTGCGCCCAGCTCATTGTGGGTTCGGCTACTTCCAGTCAGCAGCTTACCTATGATTACCATGAACTGGAAATAGAAGTCCACAATGCCTACGGACTAACCGAAGCACCCCTGGTGACCTTAAACCGTAGGGGGGTAAACCGAATAGGAACCGTTGGCGAAGCTCTCCCTGAAACCAGTATAAAAATAGCTGAAGATAATGAAATAATGATTAAGGGACCTCAAGTAACACCGGGTTACTTTGAAACAGATTTAGATCCTCCTATTAAAGATGGTTGGCTTAAAACTGGTGATATGGGTTATTTAACCCCCGAAGGGAGTCTGGTGATTACCGGGAGGAAGAAGGAGCTTATGATCAACTCTTATGGTAAGAGTATAGACCCTCTCCGGATTGAAGCACTTCTACGGGATGCTCCCGGAACTTGTGAAGTAATGCTGGTGGGTGAAGGCAAACCATACCTGGGAGGCCTCTTCTGGGTGGAGGAAAATTACAATCCCCATGATATATCCAAAACCATTCAAGAGATCAATCAGGGCCTTTCACGTCCGGAACAGGTGAAGAGATGGGTTATACTTTCCAACGACCTTTCCATTGATGGTGGGGATCTCACCGCCAATATGAAGCTGAAAAGAGAGATCATCACCCGGCGTTACCAGGATGTGATAGATGCGCTTTACCAGGGTACTTCTCACCCCCTTATCCTACACATTGACCAGCTGGAGGCAGATAATGGGACTTAAACTACGAATATTATCCTTATGGACTCCAGAATGGTTCCAAAGAAGAGGTTTGGATGAACTGGCCCGTCAAACTACCCATGGTCTGGAAAAACTTTTAGATGATTATTCTGACAATGATTCAAAATCAGATATCCCCCTTCCCCATGTGAACATGGTTTTAAAGGGAAATCTGGATGAAAGAAGAAAAATAATGGCTATTACCCACAATAAACTGGTTAAATCCTTGATAAACACCATGGGCTATGATGAAGCCATTAAAAAAGGTCGTGAAGCTATGTTCAGGGAAGGTTTATCCTTAGGGAGTAAATTTAAGGGAATTTTGGGAGTGGGGAACAGTTTGGAGGACCTTTTCACTGCGGCCCTGATTTTATATAATGTGCTGGGAATAAAATTTAGTATTAAAGCAGTTGAAGATGGTAAAAATAAAATAACCATGGTTGTCAGTCACTGCGCCCTGGCAGAATATTACACCCCAAACACTTGCCACGTTCTGAGTGCGGCTGATGAGGGCGTGGTGCAGGGTTTAAACCCTAATATACAGATCAAATTTATAGAAAGAATAACGGAAGGGTGTTCGGAGTGTTTAGCACCTATTAAAGGGAGTGTAGAACCAAATATTTTGGTGGAATAATAGATGTTGAGAAGATATCAGATGTTTAATTTAACAGATTCACGTGGAATTAATGTAGGGGGTAGATTATGAGAGCCATTGTAGTTGGTAGTGGTGCGGGAGGGGCTACCGCGGCCCGTGAATTACAATCGAGGGGTTTTGAAGTGGTGGTGCTGGAGGCAGGTCCTCCTTTCAAGCCGTTCACACGACGGATATCCTGGGCTGAACCCCTGCGTCGTTTTGGACTCCTGGGAGGGGAGAGTACCTTTAAACATTTATTCCCACCAATGGACATACAGCGCTCATCCCAGGAACTGGTCCTGGTACGGGGCCTTTCAACTGGTGGTTCAACTGTTCTTGCGTGTGGAAATCTGGTAAGGGCTGATCGGGGTTTAAAAGAGATTGGTTTAGATTTAACCCCAGAATATGATGAACTGGAGGGCGAATTAAAGCCCACTGCCATTCCACAGGAAAACTGGAGGCCTGTAACGAATGAAATGTTCCGTTCAGCACGGGATATGGGTTTAAACCCCCAACCCACACCCAAAGTGGTTGACACCTCCAAATGTAACAATTGTGGCCTCTGTGAATTGGGATGTGTACGTGGAGCGCGATGGGATTCACGGAAATTCCTCACAGAAGCCATAAGAAAAGGTGCAGTTCTCAAGAGCAGGTCTCCAGTAGAAAGGGTCATCACCGAAAATGGGAGGGTAAGTGGAGTTATAACTCACGATAATAAGAAATACAATGCGGATGTGGTGGTTCTGGCCGCTGGAGGTATTGGAAGCCCCCAGATACTCAAAAATTCCGGTTTAAAAGCCGAGGATCACCTATGGGTGGACATCGTTTTAACCCTGGGAGGTGTTCTCCCTGGTGCCCGTCAACTGGAGGAGCCACCCATGGCCTGGTACACCCAGCATGAAGATTATATTCTATCTCCCTACCCTGATATTCTCTCCCATTACTTTCACAAACCCTGGAGAAAGGTTCCAATCCAGGATAGGGTTGGATTAATGGTTAAACTGGCAGATACTGAAGAAGGTGCTGTTTATGCTGATGGGAAGGTTGACAAACCCCTGACTGCCCATGATCAGGAGAGATTAGATCTGGCTATCAACCAGGCACAGGAAGTAATGGAAGGTGCAGGAGTTTCTGGCCCATTTGTCAGGGGCGTTCCCAATGGAGGCCACCTTGGTGGAACAGTACCCCTTAAGAAGGAGGATGTACCTAATATGAGACCATCCTGGCTTCCTGAAGGGTTGTGGGTGGCTGATCTTTCACTGTCTCCCCGTTCTCAGGGACTTCCCACCATACTACTTACCGCTGCACTGTCTTTGAGGGTGTCACGAAAGATCCTGGAAACTATGGAATAAAAACTGATGGAATAATTTTTATGACATAATTAAGAGAATAATGTTATGAAAGAGATTTATACCGAAATCGAGATAAATGCTCCGGCCAGCAAAGTGTGGAGCATATTAAATGATTTTGAGAAATTTCCAACATGGAATCCCTTTATGAAAAAGATTTCAGGAAATCTTCAGGAAGGGTCAGATCTCAAAGCTTTTATACAACCTCCTAATTCCAGTGGAATGACAATTAAGCCAAAGATTCTTGAATACCATGCAGGAAAAGAATTAAGATGGTTAGGGAGATTATGGATCCCTAAACTGTTTGATGGTGAACACAGTTGGATCACTGAGGAAATAAATGAAAATAAAACTTTGTTCATTCAAAAAGAAAGATTTAGTGGATTGTTTGTTCCATTTGGATCCACCTTGCTAAAAAATACCAAAGCGGGTTTTGAAATGATGAACCGTGCTTTAAAAGAAGAGGCGGAGAAAAAAATAATCAATTAGATCCTAATTTTCCATGATCCTAATTTTCCATATTGAATTGGAGATTTTAATAGAATTTAAGGAGTAAATAGAAAGTTAAGAGTAAATAGAAAGGTGAATATCCATAGGACCTCCATTTAAGGAGAAGACCCGTAGGATACACCACCAGCACCACCCATATTCTCCCCTGTAAGGGCGTTTATGGTTATTTCTCCCACACTGGTTCCGTTTATTACCACTGGCACAATGTAAACCATTTCACCGTCTTCTTCATCCCATTTTGGTATCCCTGGCGTGGCTCCTGGTTCTTTTATGAATTTTTCTGCTATCTCCTGAGCTTCTGCTGGAGATATGATATTTCTAATATTTTTAGTTTTATTGGACGAATTAGTTGTATTATTTGTATCCATGGCAGCTAACTCTTCTTTTTTCAATTGTTTCGAATCATCTTCCGGAATTCCAGAAGCAACAAGTGCCAGTGCCACCACAGTTACCACAGTTAACATTACACCCACCAGCACCATTACCCTGATTAATTTTTCATTCATTGATCCTGCCTCCTTAATGGTGCCATCCCATCACCAGTTAGATTGTCTGTTACAGACATGTTGATGTGGGAAAACAGTGCCAAACTCGTAAAAGTTAACACTAAGAATATGATTTTTTCATTAATAATACCGCCTCCGTGTCCCTAACATCCTGATTTGGGATATTGGACGTTATTTGGACAACAATTGATCGGCCCCCATACTATATAAATATTTTGATGGAATTTCCCCAAAAAAATCTATCCTAAGGTTCTTTTTTCAATTTAAAGGATTCATTAAGGGTTTTGAAAAGACATGTTAGAATAAGCGTTATTGGTTTCTTTTTTAGACTAATCAGACATTATTAAGAATTATTTATAAAAAATATAGCTATTTAGGACGATGATGCTATTGATCCCTTGCTTCAAATCAGTATGTGAAGGGACTGTGCAATTGAATACCATAAATAACAGCTTATTCCCCTAAAAAAGCAGTATTATGAACAATTTTATCTTATATTGACAGTAATGAACCTATTATTGTTCAAATAAAGTTTTCACTAAAATTGAGAGTAATGAATAACAGACATTGCACCTGTTATTAAAAGGTTTTTATACCCGCGAATTTGATTAATTGGTATTAAACTTGAATCATCTATCCATAATCTATAAAACCAGATGAAACACAATTTTTATTTATGCAAATCACAGAACACATTCACGCTATTAAAATTCCGTTCCAGGTTAAGACCAACTCTGGAATTCTGGAACGCTTTGTCTATTCCTATCTGATATACGGAGATGACGTTTGTTTGATAGATAGCGGAGTTAGCTCTTCAGAAAAGGTAATCTTCGATTATCTTGAAAAAACAGGACATGCACCTGATGATATCTCCTTAATGATTTTAACCCACTCTCATCCAGACCATATTGGTTCTGCCAAGTCCATTCAAAGAATTTCTGGCTGTGAGATAGCAGCTCATTGTGGTGAGAAATCCTGGATTGAAGATGTAGATCTACAATTCAAGGAACGACCAGTCCCCAATTTCCATTCCCTGGTAGAGGGATCAGTTCAGGTGGACATTGTTCTAGAGGCGGGGGAGGTTGTTGATTTAGGTGGAAATATTCAATTAGAAGTTATACACACCCCTGGTCATTCTGCAGGTTCAATATCCCTCCACATCCCCCCGGAAAGGGTTCTAATTACAGGGGATGCGGTGCCACTCCCTGGAGATCTGCCTATCTATGGTGATTTTGCCAAATCCGTCATGTCCATTGAAAGATTGAAGGCAGTTAAAGGTTTGGAAGTGTTGTTAGCCTCCTGGGATGAGCCCCAAAAAGGTGATGATATTCATCAACGGATGGATGAAGCTTTGGATTATCTTCAACATATTCAGGAAGTTGTTGAAAAACTTGCCCCTGTAAATTCGCCCGCTGATTCAATGGAATTCTGCAGGATAGTTTTAAAAGAGTTAGGTTTGCCAGAACCTGCTGCCAATCCCATAGTTGCCAGATCTTTCCAGGCTAATCTAAAAGATTTGGGAGAGAAAGATTAAATGAATTGCAAAGTAAATTACAGGCGAATTTCAGTGGAAGTTAAACAAAATTTAGAATTAATAATAAATCTGAATAATAATAAATCTAAATCGAATAGAAAAAGAGAATAATTAGATAATAAAGGGCAGTGAGATAATAAAGGGCAGTGCAGAATTTAGGGATTACTCTGCCTTTATTCCTTTTTCTGCTTTTAATTTGTCCAGTCGGGCCTTGGCCTTACGGAAGTTACTCAGGTAGTTGTCTTTTTCAGTGAGGGGAGTGATTTCCAGTCCCAGCTGGCGTTGTTCCTCGATCCATTCCTCATGGAATACGGGAACCTCCAACTTTATAGGCTCCTCTGTGGGGTTTACCACAATCACGTTCCGGTAGGGAAAATCCGTTTCCACAATATAACCCCCTAGACTGATGATATGCTGGGGTCTTATCACAATTTTCATTTAATCACCATAAATTTTTATTATAAACTATTTTCAGTGCCTGTGAAAGGTTAAAAGTTTTAAAGTAAGGCTGCAACTATGGCCAGCACTCCTATAATGGAAACCCCTGCTACAGTGGGGTAGAACTGTTTGTAGGTGAATATTGGTGAGAATGCGCTGAGAACTGCCATGAGCATGGGGAAGAGCAGGGCCACGATGATGGTTATTATGAATGTGGGGTTCAGGATGTTTGGTGCTATTCCCAAGAACAGAGTGGCAAATAGGGTTGACAGTGTGAACATCAAAAATCCACGGGTTATATAAACATATGCCCTGTATTTTGCAGCATATTCCAGGTAGGGTCCTTCAACTACATCAGGTTTGCCTTTTAATATGGCAAATGGGTACTCATTTAAGAGTATCATGTATCCTATGAAGAATACAATTGCTCCCATTACTCCGGCCACAGTGAAGAGAATAGGTCCGTGTACCTGCTGGTAGGCTATGATGTCCTGGAGGTAGATGCTTCCACTCATGGCCACTGCCACAAACATAGCAATGTATACTGGGAATGATCCAAATGCTATGAGCCGGAATGCCCGAAGACTGCTGAGTTCTTCGAAAAATGATTGGGTTGTTTCTGGGTGTGCGGCTCCTTTGGCTTTATCCGGGAAGGGCATGCGTACTGAGAGTACGGATCTGGACAGGCTTCCCATGAACATGTACATTATTTCTTCCACTTTCAGGAATCCTACCAGGGCAATTACACTGGCCAGTGCTCCTAAAAAGTACATCTCAGGGATCAACAATACCAACAGGATTACTACAATTATCAGGCTTATAAGTGGTAGTGCATTGTACAATCGGGGCATTGGGGATTCAGGGGTGATGGTTTTTTTGAAGAAGAATTTGAGGGGGGCCATGATCCCGGGACTGGTGATGGGTGGTCCTACCCTCTGCTGTATCCGGGCGTGGATGAACTTTCGTTCAATACCCGGTAAGAAGAGACTCACAATGAAGGCCACCACCAGGGTGCCTATTACTGCTATTAGGGAATATATAAGGTCCATGGTTTAATTCTCCTCATATCTTAATGATCTCAATTGCCCGGTCAGTGCAGGTGAAACAGGGGTCACATTGCACCACTGAAAGCTGGGCATCGGTAATGTGATGACCGATACAGGCATGTTGCATGGCTCCGATGTTAGCCATGGAGGGCGTTCTTATGACACAGTTTCTAACCCTACCATCTTCCAGGGCATAGGAATGGTAAAGTGTTCCCCTGGGAACTTCAATATAACTCTTGGTAATGGGTGTATCCTGCATCTCCCAACTCCTGTTGGTTATAGGGCCCTCTGGAAGGTCATGAACTGCCTGACGTATGATCTTGATGGCTTCAGGTATCTCCAGAACCCTCATCAGTAGTTGGGACTTGACATCACCATCATCCTGGGTGATTACATCAAACTCAAATGGATCGTACTCCTCCATTTCCCTCCTTAAATCACGGGCAACACCAGTAGCCCGTAGTGTTGGACCAGAGCAAGCAAGTCTAAGGGCATCTTTCTGACTGATTACTCCCACTCCGGTGATCCTGCTCATTACCATGGGATCGGATACAAATCTGTCGGCAAATGCAGTGATTTTCTCTTCAAGAAGATCCATTCCTTCTGTAATCTTTTGTAAACGCATTTCATCCAGTTCACAGCGTGGTCTGACCCCTCCCAGTACTGCTGAACCGTACTGGACACGATTTCCCCCAATCATTCCCAGGAGGTCCATCACTGTTTCTCGGATGTAAAATAGGCGCATTGAGAATGTTTCATGACCCAGTACTTCGCTTCCGTGGGCCAGGTAGAGTAGATGGCTGTGGAGTCTTTCCAGTTCTTCCATTATGATACGGATGTAAGTCGCTCTTTGTGGTACATCTATTCCCAGAGCCATTTCCGCCGTCCGGCAGGAGTTCCAGATGTGGCTGTTGGAGCATATTCCACAGATCTTCTCGGTTAGGCTGTTGGCCTTCTCCACTGGCAGGCCTTCCATGATCCGCTCCACTCCCCTGTGGTTAACTCCCACAGTCATCTCCGCATCGCGGACGATTTCGTCTTCCACAAAGAGTCTTAGCCGGTATGGTTCAAGGGCAGCAGGGTGGACAGTTCCCATTGGAACTTCTGCTTCGATAACCGTCCGGTTTTGTTTGTTATCGTCCATTATGTTACACCTTCATGAGTTTTAAATAATATTCTCGTTTTTTTTTATTTGATGAGTTAGGTTTTGTTGATGAGTTAAAGGATTTATGGTTCCTATTTGGTTAGTGTCAATTTTTTTAAACTGTAATTTCATCCATTTTTTCAATCAGCATTCAATAGTAACGGTAATGCCGATACCAGTCCTGCCACAATATCCTGGGGACGCACTGCACAACCTGGTACTTTGGCATCAACGGGTATTATATTATCCACAGGTCCTGCGATTTCTTCTGAGGGTATGTCACCGTGACAGTTTTTGTACACTCCCCCCATGAGGGCACAGGCCCCTGCAGCTACCACTGCTTTTGGTTCGGGTATAGCTTTGTAGATTTCTCGGAGTGGCTGTTCATTGTGTTTGGTTACCGGTCCGGTGACCACCAGTACATCTGCTTCCCTGGGATTCCAGGTTAAGAATACTTTGTACTGTTCTGCATCGAATTTGGGAGATAATATACAGTTAACTATCTCTATGTCACAGCCGTTGCATCCTCCGGTGTACACCAACATCACGTGTACGGCTCGGCCCCTGGAATATGATTTCAGGCTCATATGATTCCTCTTAAATTTTATGGATTTATGGTTAATTTTATGGATTTATGGTTTATTGAAAATCCTTCATTTTATGTATTATTTTATTTTATTAGTGTTAGTGTAGGCTCTTTTTTAATTTCTTATTCTCTTCTTTTTCTTATGATGGTATTATCAGCTAGGTACTGGGATATGAATGCGATCTTATCATCCGATATCTTCACTGGCTTTTCTAGAAGTTGGGATATGTCTGATGAAACTTCACCAACATCGTTTGGATGTATAGTTCCTGCTTCTCCAAATAAAGCATACAGTGGGCAGAAATCATGACAATAGTAACAGTTAACACATTTTTCACTGTGTAAGACTGGTAGCTGTGTTTTGGTCAGGCCTTCCATTAGTTCCACTGGTTCATCAAGATCCACCATTTCTATGGCTTCAGTGGGACAGGCATTACTGCAACCACCACATCCAATGCAGGAAACTTCAGCCACCTTTTCGGTTGGTGTCACCCGACCTTCCAGGATCATGTTCCTTACTTCCATATCTGTGACTCTGTCACTGGCAAATATGATCCTTTTAAGGTTAGTGTAGGCCCCTTCCAGGAATATAAGGGCTAAATTGGTCATTGTTCCACCTCGAATTCCCTTTCAAATAGTATGGCCCTGGCTGGGCAGGCATTGCTGCAAGCGCCACAGTAGGTACACTTGGAATCATCAACCACAATTTTACCATTTTCATCCTCAGCTATTGCTTCTTCAGGACATATTTTAGTGCATAACTTGCAGTTCATGCACATTTTATCCATCACAAAGGTGAATCCTTCCTTGATTATTTTTTTACGCATGGTAGTGGTGGGTATTGCATTTACAGGACAGTGAATGGCGCATTTCTCACACAGAACACATTTATTGGTATCCACCTCAATGCTTCCTCTTTTAAGTGTGATGGCATCCTTGGGACATAGTTCCGCACATATTCCACAGGATATGCAGTCTTCTGTAACTGAACCATCCCAGGTTACATGTTGGAAGCTACGGGCTTCGTTGATGTCACAGGCCTTAACACACCGGCCACAGGATACACAAAATCCTTTAATCTTCCTTTCGGTGTCTTCTGAAAGTCGGAGTGTTCCTACTGGACAGGCATCAATACAGGCCGTGGTTTCACAGTCCTCACAAAGTGTGGGATCATAGCGTAGGTGCCCGTTTATCATTTTAAGTGCTCCGCCTTCACATGCATCAGCACATAAGCCACAGTTAAGGCAGGATATGATTTTTCCTTCCAGTTTTTCATCTTCTTCCAGTTTTCTGATCTTCACCTGGAAGTCGTCCACGTATATGGCCTGGTTGGGGCATTCTTTCATACACTTGAGACAAACTGTGCATTTTTCAGGGTCGATGGTGCAGTTTTCTATGGCACCTACCGGACACACGTCCTCACAGACCCGGCACTCGGTGCATTTACCCTGAGGTTCCACATCCACCATTATGGCCTCGGTGGGACAGTAGTACTCACAGCGTCGGCAGAGGGTGCATTTTTCATTGTCGGTAACTATACTGGTTCTTTGGGCAACCTCTTCCTCTTTCCTGGAGCGTGTGGGAGGTTGAACCGTGAGATTTAAGGATTCCAGGAATTTAAGTTGCCGGTCCTCGATAACATCATAGGCATCTATTCTTGCCTTCTCTGGGCAGGCCGGGACGCATATGCCACATCTGGAACAGATCCCCTTGACCACTCCATCTTCTATATGGATGCTGTTAACTGGACATGTGAGTTCGCAGACACCACAGGCATTGCATTTAGCCCGGTCTACCACGTATCCTCCGTATTTGTTACGGAAGATTGCACGGTTGGGACAGGCTTCCATGCAGGCACCGCAGGTTATGCAACTGAAGGCTTTGCCATCAACTAGGCGGATTGCCCCGGTGGGGCATTCCTGGATGCATTCTCCAATGCCTTTGCATTTGTTGGTTGTTAGAAACATAAGTTTATACTCCGAGTTGATTTTGTTTCCTGCTTGTGATATTATGTTATTTTGAATTTACAGCTATATTCTGAAGTTAAATTGATTTTAAATTATAATTCAGTGTCTGAATTTTTTATCAGTTATTTTTTTTATTGATTAGGTTAATCCTCCGTTTTTTGAGGTTTGGTACCTCTTCCGAATGTTAATTTACCTAATATGATACCCACTGCTGCGGCCACAAAACCACTGGCAAATGGGGTGTCAATGTAATAGGGGAATGGGCCCAGTGCGTATGCCATTATGAAGGCAACTATGATGAACAGTAAATACACTGAAGCGTTGAATTTCAGTCCGCTCTCTGGAACATCCCTGATTCGAGTTCCCAGGACGAATCCCAGTAACAATCCCAGTATTATCGGACCAATATATACTGTGATCATATTTATTCAACCTCCCCTTCATCTAGTTCTTCAAATTCATCATCAGACTCGTTGGACCCCTTTTCATATTCTTTGAATCCCATGAATGCTATTACCACAGCAGTTAACCCCACCATAACCTTCAGTCCCACTGCAAAGTTAAGGTAAGGTAATATTCCCGCATGGGTGGGGTCGGGGTAGTCGAATATGTTCTTTATGGCAACAGGGACTATGTTGTAGATATCCACTCCCAGGTTGTAGAGATAAAATCCGGAAAACACCAATCCGGCTATGCCCAGGAACACAAATATTAAAGCCCCTATACTTTCTATTCCTGCCAAAAAATCATGAGAAAGATGGAATGGACTGTCTTTAAGCCCATATACGATTAAGCAGAATATTAAAGCTGCCGCAATCATTGCTCCACCCTGGAATCCTCCTCCAGGGGTGATGTGCCCTCCCAGTATGGTGAGCACTCCCAGGCACATGATGACCAGGGCTGCCGGGAATACGAATATTTTGAGTATTGTGCTCATTTTATTTACCTCCAAGTTGGGTTCTGCCCCGTCCAAAGACCAGTAAAACAGCTATAACTGCTGTTACCAGAATAAGAGCTTCACCCAAGGTGTCGTAACCCCTCCAGTCAAATACCACTATGGTTACCATATTGGGGGCTATGTTAGGACCTACATAGTTATAGATATAACTTATACCAGGGTATATCATCTGTTTAAAATGGTATGTAGATTGGAATATTGTAACTGCGAATATAAAGATGGAAAATCCCATTATAAGTTTTCTTATTCCTTCAGACATTTAAATTCCCCCAGTAGAATAGGGTGATTACTATTGCCAGGGCCAATATGACATAGAACATCATAGAAGCCAGTGAATCATTCTGTTCCTTTTTAAAGTGTGGCATGAGAGGCATGGCTATCAGGGCTGCTAGTAGAACCACCATCACCGCCACGAACATCAGGACCTTATTCACCATGCGCAGCATAACCAGTGCCACTAGTATGGATGAAATCAGGGTTATCTCTGCCGTGAGCATGGATGAAGTGGACATGTTGGTTATTGCAGCATCATCCCCCTCTCCCTGGATGTCTTTTATCTTTTTAACTATCAAGTCGTAGAGGTTCATACTATACCTCCTGCTAAACTGGTTGCCAGTGGCTGCAGGTAGCTGGTTACTACCTGTGGGAAGAGTCCAAAGATTATACAAACCACCAGGAATACCAGAAGGGCGATTATGGTGGCTTTGGGTATATCTTCATTCTTTAACTCCAGATCAACAGGTTTTGGACGTAGGAAAACTGCGTGGAATGCTTTCATGAAGGTCATGAAGGTCACGATACTCAGGAGTATCATTATTACCCCTAACTCCGGGAAACCGGCACTGATAGATGCCTGGATGAGCATGAGTTTGCTCTGGAATGCGTTTAATGGTGGCACTCCTGCCATTGCAAATCCTGCCATTAAGACCAGGAAGGCCACCAGAGGATTTCTTTGCAGCATCCCCCCCAGTTTGCGGGTGTCGCTGACTCTAGTTTGGTAGAGTACTGTTCCAAATCCTATGAATAAGAATGCAGTGATTATTACTTCGTTAACTGCCTGGAAGAGTCCGGCTGTTATTCCGAATGCTGTGCCCAATCCCAGTCCAATGCCTATATATCCCAGTTCACCCACTGCCAGGAAGCCGATCATCCGTTTGATGTCAGTCTGAACAATGGCCATGGTAATTCCCAGGATCATAGCCAGCAGGGATGCTCCCAGTATCACCCACTGGGAGAATGGGAGGTAGGAAAATATTCTCAGGATAATGATTCCCAGGGCAATGAAGATGAAAACCGAAAATGCCTGGATGAGTGCTGCTCCACTGGGGAGGGCTTTACTGTAAATTGCTGATTTGATGGTGTGGAATGGGGGAAGTCCCGAACCGTACAACCATCCGAATACTATTAAACCACAGGCCATTAAGAGCACTGGATTTTTAGGATCCACCAGTCCATTTTGGAGGGAATATATGATGTCACTAATGTTCACGTTTCCTGTAACCCCTAGAATGAGGGCTATCCCTAAAAGGAATAATGGTGCGGCTATACTCCCCAGTATCATATATTTAAGGGCAGTTTCGTAGTTGCCTTTTACATTGGAAACCAGTACTATTCCCACTGTTGCCAGGGCTGCGATCTCAAAGAAGACATAGAGGTTGAATATGTCATCGGTTAAGAGTATGGCAGTTACTGCAGCAATTCCCATGAACATCATGTATCCGTATACTCCTGATGGTCGGCGGGTCTCGTAAAGTGAGGTGAATATGGCCAGAAGCCCCACCAGTCCCAGGATGAATACGAATATTTTCTGTGCACTCTGGAAGGAGTAGGTGATTGCCGGGTGGAATGTGTTTAAGGCAGTTCCAGTGATGAGTGAGGGCAGATTATTGGATAAGGTTGGATTTTCAATGAGGGGCGCATATCCCCCGAAATAATGCAAACCATAATTAGCCAGAAGAGGTAATGCTGGCAGTGATAAAGCTAAAATAATGGCTATGGTCTTGATTGTGCGATCCTTTTTATGTAAAAGGTTTAGAAACAGTGCACACAGTATGGGAACAATAACCATCAGGGGTATTAAGAGGTTCACAATATCCCTCCTGTACCATTGTAATATATATTGTTGATTTTGTTGGAATCATAAAGTGACATTTGATTACTCTCCCAGAATCTCCTTTGCGCTTAAAGATCCGCGCTTTTTGTAGAGTACGATGATAATTCCCAGCATCACTGCCATGGTACTGGCTCCAATCACAATGCTGGTTAAAACCATTGCAAATGGTAGAGGATAAGCTGCATTCTGGGAGAACCATTCTGCTGCCATACCAGGCAAGTAGATATAGACTATTCCTCCCGGTTTGTAACCCATGGCAATCAAAAACAGGTTAACCCCATCTCCAATGAAAGCCAGTCCTATTATTTTTTTAATGAGGTTATCCAGGAATGCTGCAGCAAAAATACCGATGATAATTAGTGCTACTGCGGTAAATAATGATGTGATTTGTACGTCAATGACCATCTTATTCCTCCATCCTACGTGTTTTGTAGACTGCCAGTGCAAAGAACACCGGGATGATAGCGGCTCCCACAATGGCCTGGGTAAGGGCCACATCAGGGGCCAGTAGATACTGGTATAGAATGGCAATTGAAGCTCCGCTGATACCCACCAGGATAGCAGATTTCAATAGATCCCTCTGCATCAAAGCTAGGATAGCTCCTAAAACTGCAGTTAGCATGAATAAATATTCAATCATCTTTATCCTCCCCATAATAGTAACCATTGGCTATGGCATGGGATGCGAAGGGTGTTAATATAAAGTAAACTCCAGCCAGCAAGGGTTCTCCCAGCACAAGTAAAGAAACCATACAGGCCACGTCAATAACGCCTAAAATATGTACACGGGCATATAAAACCCTTTCCATATCGTCCTTGTATCTTATAATTCCAATAGCTGTCAGGATTACCAGAACTGCTGCTACGAGAAGTATTATTGATTTTATAATGGTAATTATATCATCCACGGGCATACCCCCTTAAGACTCGGGCAAAGGCTATGGTTCCAACCACATCCATAATTAACAATGCCATGGCTATATCACGGCAAAAGGCAATACCGTAAAGGTTCTGCAACAGGATCAGGAATGTGGCTACGGCGATGGTAAATCCGGATAATCCCACCAGTCCCATGGCTATTGTTTTGCGGGTGGCAATTCGGATGGTGGCCACTGCAAATATTGCCAAAGCCGCCATTAATACATATTGCGAGAATACAAACAAGTTCATTCTAACATCCCTTTAATGTATGGTTCAAATGGTATAACATCCTCGTTGGAACGTGGAGTTATGGTAGCAACCCTTAAAACCTGTTTTTCTGAGTCAAGATCAATGGATAAGGTTCCAGGAGTCAGGGTAATACTGTTGGCAAGAATAGTTTGGGAGATGGGTCTTTTAAGCACTGTGGGGATTTCCACTACAACTGGATCCACTTTGCCGTTTACAGTTCTGATTGCAACGTCAATGGTGGCTTTGATTATCTCCCATATCAATACAATGAAATAGGCGATTCCGTAGAATATTCTGGTTATAAACATGGTAATTAGCCCCTTAATCTTTTAATATTGATGGATCATAAACAGTTAACACCGTTAAAGGATAAACGCCGTATTAGCTGTTATCACGCGCATATTAATTCATCGTGACCATAATGTATGACCATGATAAATTACAATTCATCATTATAAAACATGATATATAAAGATAACTAAATTTCTTCCAGACCTAAATTTAGACCTCCCTTTCAATTGAATATATTATAATTATTAATATTATTATTGAAGAAAAAAACCCTGAAAAAATTGGTGCTCTTTTTTATTCTAAATGAAATTATTCTTTACTTGAAATTTTCCCTACTTCATACTGATCAAATTAATTCAAATGATTCCCATTGGATTGAATGTAGTTAACTGAGGGAATGTAGTTAAAAAATAATTTAAAGACAGGTAGTTTTCTCCAGGATAAATATAAAGAACTGCCACACTGACCAGCCACAGGGCAATAATGAATAATCCAGTCATTTTACCGTACCTGTGTTTGGATAATGGATCGAAAAGTTTCACCCCACTACCGGTGAAGAGATCCAGGATCAGATGACTCAATGAACCTACAAATAAAGCTGTTGCCACGTAAAAAAAGTTAAAACTGGTTAAAGGTGTTAAAAATATCCCAATTGTTACCAGTAACGCGTATAAAATGAGCAATCCTCTATTTAAAACTATTATTCCCAGAATTAATGAGGTTAATAGGAAAGTAATCCGTGGATCTGGTGTTAAAATCATTAAAATGTTCTGAAAACTGATTACAAACAGAGCCAGGCATGCTGCAGCCAGAGCAGTTCCAGGAACAGAATGTACAAAACCCCGATGCTGTGCAACAAAGAAGAATAATGCTATGCTTATCAATAATATTCCAGTGAATGAAGTGATTTGAAAAAATGGGAGTATTAATGCCAGAATACCCCCAGCAAGTGCCATTAGAACCAGGTTTCTATAACGGAAACTGGTGTCCAGATCCACAACCGAAGCCCCCACCACAGCCAGGGACAGGTAGTAAACATCAGGAAAGAAGGGGAATATCATTATAAGTGAGAATAATATGTGTTTTTTGTAAGAAGGCATGTTATCAGTTTCTATGATTTCAGGAGAATGATTAAGAGCATATCTTGTATTACAAAAGCATACCATGGGATAATGCATTGTTATAGGAATTAACCGCCAATATTGGGCAAATTAACATTACTATTTTTCTGTAGATTTATAGGTTTTGAAATAATAATGAAAGAAAGGGGAAATTGAAAGAAAGGGAAATTATATCATATTAAAATAATCCAGGAAAGACTTCATCTGCATAAAAGACCTTTCAACACTCCCAGAATCTACTTTCCCATTTCTGGAGACTACTTCGCAAGTCACTGCAGGTATTCCACTGATATTCAACTCGTCTTCCAGGGCACCACCATACAGGGTTCCGGCTCGTTCCTGAGAAATAACCTTAGAAGATGTCTGGTGGGTTATATGACTGGCTATCTTAAAACTCTCATAACATGGCTTTTTAGAGCAAAAAACACTTTCTATTCCAGGGTTACTCTGGGGTTGGGTGGAGTGAAAGTCAGCTGCTGCTTGGATTTTCAGTTTTTGGGCGGTTTTTAAAATGGTATTTGAAATGCATCCTTCCTTAAAGGTCTTCCGATTCATATCCCAACCATTAAATCTTCGTGAATTTTTCATGGTCGCATAGGGGATGGCTATGGGGATGGTGTAAACTGTTCCCTTGATTTTTTTACCATCTAACTGATTCAAGAGTTTGAAAAAAGCCACTTGAGGGGGGAGTTCGTTTCCGTGAATGCCTGCACATAGAAGAATATGGGGAGGTCCTGATCCAAACTTTAAAAGTGGAGTCCCCGTTAACGCAGAGTCAATTAAGGGTTTTCCAATACTACCTTGAGTCAATTCTTCCATTAACTCCTGATTAAGGGAAATGTCACCTCCAGTATCCTGGGCAATAGTTATAACTTCACAGTCCATACCGCTCACCATACACCTAAAATGTTTTCTTCCATCAAATAGAGGCTTATCACTGGATAAAATATTATATCAGTCACAGTTATTTTATATTAACCACCCACAGCTAAGGACTTAACTCATTTTGAAATGGTTATGATGCCTGGTAACCCACTGGATAGATATATATGGGGGTCTCATTTGATGGTAACTTCAAAAGGTTTATCATCTGATCATCGTAAAAGGATCCAATGGCCACTGTGCCCAGACCACGAGAAACTGCCTCTAAATATATGTTCTCCCCAATATGACCTGCTTCAATATCCACAAATCGCGTGCTTAAATTTTCATCAGGATATTTATCTTTCATTTTCTGATAGTTTCCAGTGATCACCAGACTTATTGGTGCTTCATCAACCCATGTTTGCCCATGAGCTGCCTGTGACAAATTATAGGTTTGATCACCTTCCACTATTTTTTCTAAAGTGTTATTATAAGGATTATAACGATATATACCAGCTCCAAGGCCTTGAACACCGTTATCGCCCGCAACTAGATAAACTTCCATGGGAAAAACATGACCAGCAGAAGGAGTGGTCCGATAATTCCTCTCAGAGTCTGTTATTCCCTGAGCCGCCCACAAAAGCTGTGAAGCATCTTGCAGAGTAAGAGCGGTTGCACTGAAATTTCTAACGGAACGTCTGTTTTGTATGGCCTGATCCACAGACATTCCACTGGTAACCTCAGCTTGGGGAAGGTTATATGTTCCTAAAACTACTTGGGTCTGATTTTGCGTAACTGGCTGCATGAAAACTGCGTAGGTTAAGTAAAAAACTAGGAAAGCGGAAAGTAATATAATTATCACCAGAACATATTTACTCTTTTTTTGCATTAATCCCACCATTACCCCGAGTTCTTTGAGTTACTCTCCTTCTGTTGAATTACTCTCCATTGATATATTAAGAACTTAAACTTGTCTTGAAAAACTTTAATATTCAGAGACATATTAAATTATCCTAAGTAAAACTACACTATACTATAATATATTAGAATTTTCTAGATTATGGATTCTTAGGAATTAAATTAATAAAATATATATTAGATAAAAATATCTTAGATTGAAATCCTTAGATCGAATTTGAATAATTCTTAGATTAAAGATTTTAATTCACGATACCATGACTTACGATCTGATAACCATATCCATCACCCTTATAGCTGCCTATTTGGGAAGTTACATTCTTTACCATAAAAATTATATAAAAAAATCTATTCACATCCGTTTATGGAATATTCTTATTCTTTTAACCTTCCTTATATCTGCAGGGGCGGGTTTAGTGCTTATAAGCCTTGCAGAATATGGGATTGCACTCCCTATCAGCCAGGGACTCCTTTACTGGCATGTTCAGTTTGCCATAGCCATGTTCTGGATTGCCATTTTCCACATACACTCTTACTGGATGTCTTCCCCTGGCAAAAAATCCGATGATTTGGGTGAAGCAAATAAATCAAGTGAAGCAGATAAATCCAGCGAACCAGATAAATCCAGTGAAGAATCTGGTAAAAATTCAGGAGGAAATTAAAGTGAAAAAATTGTATGTGGTTCTTTTAATTGCCCTCCTCACACCAATAGCAGTTTACGCATGGAATGACTGTCCTTATGGCTTATTAAACGATCCCTTCCCTGGCCAGTGCCCCCGTTATGTGGACACTAATCAGGATAACCTATGTGACCACTCTGAATCTCCCAGTTCCGGAACCCTGACGAACAGTTCAACAACACAGTCCAATGATAGTATTAATAGTAAAAATAATAGCAATAGTAGCTTTTCTGATATTCAGAATGCCAGTTCAGTTCCCCCTGAAAATTATAACTTAATACCCTTGATCACAACCACCCTCATTATTTATCTGATTACTTATCTCCTGTACCTGGAAAACCATCTGAAAAGGAGTATCTACTATTCTATCTGGAAATATGTACTTATGGTCAGCTTCATTTTAACTGGAGTCACCGGACTCATCCTGGGCATATTCATCAATTATGGAATTCAAACATCCTGGAATCTGACCATTGACTTCTGGCATGCAGAATTTGCAATTATAATGGCAGTCAGCACATTAACACACATACATCTTTACTGGAAACAAGTTAAAAAGGTTTTCAAGATAATATAATCATTAAAAAAGAATTTAAATCATGTTTTTTTTATTTTTCTCTTATCAAATCAATTCCCTATAATAATATATCAAAAAAATCATATCAAAAAAAATCGGTCATTTATAATATAATAAAGTTTTTTATAGGCCTGTCATCATAACTTTATCAATATTTATTCTGTTACAAAATACCAATAATAGGACAATACAATTAAAATCAGGAGTATCAAGGAGATTTAAAAATGGAAAAAGTGGTTCTGGCGTTCAGCGGTGGGCTGGACACCTCAGTATGCATAAAATTACTGGAAGAAGAATATGACCAGAAAGTTATAACTGCCTGTGTGGATGTTGGACAGCCTGAAGAGGAAATCACACGACCTGCTAAACTGGCAGGTGAGATGGGCCTGGAACATTACACCATCGATGCCAAGGATGAGTTCGCACGTGAATTCATATTCAAAGCCATCAAGGCCAACGCAGTTTACGAAGGTTACCCCCTGAGCACTGCTCTGGCAAGACCACTCATTGCCATTAAAATTGTGGAACTGGCTGAGAAGGTTGGTGCAAAGGCCATTGCCCATGGTTGCACTGGTAAAGGGAATGATCAGTTCCGATTCGAGTCTATAATCCGATCACACTCAGATTGCAACGTCATCGCCCCCATACGGGATCTGAACCTCACCCGGACTGAAGAAGTTAAGTATGCCCAGTCCCATGGAATACCCCTCCCTTCGGATAAACTTTACAGTATAGACGAGAATTTATGGGGCCGTTCCATAGAAGGAGACATCCTGGAGGACCCCATGGTGGAAACCCCTGAAGAGGCCTTTAGCTGGACTCGCTCCACTGAGGATGCACCTGATGAAGCAGAGATAATTGAGATATCCTTTGAAGAAGGTGTTCCCACTGAAATCAACGGAGAACTCATGGGACCCCTGGATATAATTCAGAGGGCCAATGAAACTGCAGGTACTCATGGAATTGGCAGGGTGGACATTATGGAAGACAGGATCATAGGTTTAAAATCCAGGGAGAACTACGAAACACCTGGTGCTGTTCTGTTAATCGCTGCTCACCGTGCCCTAGACCAGTTAGTTTTAACCAGGGAGGAGTTGAAGTTCTCTGAAATTGTATCACAAACCTATTCCGAACTGGTCTACAATGGATTATGGCACGAACCCCTACGGGAAGATCTGGATCAGCTAATTGACAACATGCAGGGACGGGTCTCCGGTACGGTCCGGTTAAAGCTACACAAAGGCAGCATACGCATCCTGGGAAGAGAATCTCCTTTCAGCCTGTACCAGGAGGAAGCTGTTTCCTTTGAGGATAAAGAGATGGACCAAAGAGAAATGGCCGGTATGGTTAAAAATTACGGGATTCAGGCGGCTTGTTATCAGGAGATATGCCGCAGGAAATGAATTAAAAATAATTTGATATTAAACTTTGGGGATAAAAATAGGATGAAAATCTGGGATGATTTAAAGAGGAACCCCTAATGGAAATCTTGACCCTGGTAATTATTGGAATAATCCTATTAGTTGTGGGCATATTCTTTGCCAGCATCCTGTTAAAGCTGGGAAAGGTTGCTCTGAGCATCCTGTTGCACATGGCACTGGGATGGATACTCCTCTTCATCTGGAACATCCTTCCCTTTTTCAAAATCCCCATCAATATACTCACCATGCTTGTGGCCGGTTTTGGTGGGATAATCGGGGTGGCTGTGCTTATTTTAGCTAAAGCATTGGGTTTATATTAATAAATTTAAAAATAATATAATTTAAAGAGTAATCAAATAAAAATTTAATTAAATAAATTAATTGATGATATTAGCTGTTTTAATTATTTTGCCTTAATTTTCTGTATTATACAAAAATAAAGTGTAATTAATATTTTTATTTTGTAATCCCCGTATTTAACACTCTAAACATGAATTAAATAGTCTTTCAAACAAACAATTTTTTAGAATATAAATAGTTTTAGAATTAAATTAAAAAGGAAAGTATTAACCATTAATAAAGTATAGTTTTACTAACTGAAGGTTATTTGATAACCACTGTTTAGGGGTTGAAATTATGTCCATCAAGGATCGGAGGGAACGGGAAAAGGAACAACGGCGAAATGACATATTCAAGGCTGCTGAGAAGTTATTCTTATCCAGGGGTTATGATGATGTCTCCATGAATGACATAGCCCAGGAAGTTGAACTGAGTAAAGCCACTCTTTATCTCTACTTTGATAACAAGGATGAACTTTTTTTTGCCATTGTTTTGCGTGGGACCCGGATATTAAATTCAATGATCAAGGAAGATGTGAAGAAAGCCAACTCTGGAATTGATAAAGTTTCAGCATTTAGAATGGCTTATCACGATTTTAACAGAGATTATTCCGACTATATCCGCATTTATAATTATTTTCAGTCTGGAAGATTTGAAATAGCCTACAAAGACTCTTTTAAAGATTATAAATCTTTTAAATCAAAAAATCACTATTTTGATCTTTCTGAACTCAAAAGTGCCAGCGAATATCTCAACAGTATCCATGAAATGCGTATCGAACGATTCACAATTATGTGTAACTCTGTACAGGCCGGCATAGATGATGGCACAATTCGTCCGGATGTGGATCCCGCAGAAGCAGCAGTATTATTATCCTCTATCTCTAAAAGCATGTCTGACATTCCCCCAGACCACCGGAAAATACTGGAAAAAAGAGGAATTGACCGTGAAAAATTCGTAACAGATGTAGAGAATCTGATCAGACATATGATAATGAGTTATGAGCCGGAATGAGTTTTAAATATTCCAAATAAATTAACCCTAAGATTACTATCTTATAAACTAATTTTTTATTATATAAACTAATTTTTCGAGTATAACCATTTATTCAATAAATTAGCTGATTTTTTACAGTAATACTATTTTATGATTTTTAACAGATTATTTACATTTTAAATCAGGTTTGATTATTACTAATTTTTCAATATTTAACTCTGGAAAATCAAACCGAAATCCTTATAAGTTCTACTGCTGGTTACTAAATAACCAAGAGTCATTAAATTATTGTTGGTTACCTTATAACTAAAAGTAATATTATCACTAAGAGTTACATTATCACCATAGGTCTGGACATATGAAGGAAAGGAAAATTTAACGTTCAGATCCCTTTATCACCAATCACGTTCCCCCCTACAGATTCGAAGATAGAGACCTTTGCCAGTCTCTTCTTCAACCCCCTATTAAAAAATTAAAGAGGTGTAAACGTTATGCCAACCTATGAAGACAAAATAGACCTATATGGCGCAGATGGAAAGCTTTTAGAGAGCAATGTCCCTTTAGAAGCAGTAAGTCCAATGTTAAACCCCACAATAGAAAATATTGTGCAGGAAGTCAAGCGATCCGTTGCAGTCAACTTAGCCGGGATTGAAAAATCACTGGAAAAGGCAGCTTACGGTGGTAAATCTAATTTTATTCCAGGAAGAGAACTAAAACTACCTATTGTAGAAAACGTCGACATCCTGGCAGAAAAAATTGAAAAAATGATCCGTATTGATGATGAAGACGACTTCAACCTCAAATTCATCAACAAAGGGGAACAACTTCTGGTACAATTACCATCCCAGCGACTAAAAATGGCTGGAGACTACACAGTTTCCACCATGGTCACTGGATCAGCAGTGGTTCAGGCCATTATCGACACTTTCGATGTGAACAAGTTCGATGCATCAGCCATTAAAACCGCTGTTTTAGGTAAATACCCACAATCAGTTGATTTCTCAGGTGCTAACGTCAGCGCTTTACTGGGCCCACCACAGATGTTAGAAGGTATGGGTTACGGTCTGCGAAACATCATGGCCAACCACGTGGTAGCCATAACCAAGAAAAACACCTTAAACGCAGTAGCACTATCTTCACTCTTAGAACAAACAGCTAACTTCGAAATGGGTGATGCTATAGGTGCATTTGAAAGATTCCACCTTCTAGGATTAGCTTACCAGGGCCTAAACGCCAACAATTTGGTATTTGATCTGGTTAAACAAAATGGTAAAGGAACCGTTGGAACTGTCGTAACCTCACTGGTAGAAAGAGCAGTAGATGACGGAGTTATCAAAGTGGCCAAAACCATGCCATCAGGATACAACATCTACGAACCAGTTGACTGGGCACTATGGAATGCATACGCAGCAGCAGGACTCATGAGTTCCGTTATCGTGAATATCGGTGCTTCTCGAGCAGCTCAGGGAGTTGCATCCACCCTACTGTACTACAATGACATACTCGAATTTGAAACCAGCCTACCCGGTGTGGACTACGGTCGCGTAGAAGGAACCGGTGTGGGAATGAGCTTCTTCT
>NZ_JACRGA010000016.1:0-125000 GCF_016217785.1 Methanobacterium sp. | reverse complement strand
CGACCAGATCTGGCTCGGTTCATACATGTCTGGTGGAGTAGGTTTCACCCAGTACGCAACCGCAGCTTACACTGACGATATTCTGGACGACTTTATCTACTACGGTATGGAATACGTAGACGGTAAATACGGTGTTGTCGGAACCGAAGCAAGCACTGAAGTGGTTCACGACATAGCTGCTGAAGTAACCATGTACGGACTGGAACAATACGATACCCCTGCTCTCCTGGAAGACCACTTTGGAGGTTCACAGAGAGCCGCAGTTGTTTCCGCTGCTGCTGGATGTTCCGTTGCATTTGCAACCGGGAACTCCAACGCTGGAATCAACGGATGGTATTTAAGCCAGATACTCCACAAAGAAGTACACAGCAGACTCGGTTTCTACGGTTACGACCTACAAGACCAGTGTGGAGCATCCAACTCTCTTTCCATCAGGAGTGACGAAGGTTTAATCCACGAACTACGTGGTCCTAACTACCCTAACTACGCCATGAACGTGGGTCACCAGCCAGAATACGCAGGTATTGCCCAGGCACCTCACGCAGCTAGAGGAGACGCATTCTGTGTCAACCCTCTGATAAAAGTCGCATTTGCTGATAAGGACCTGGCATTCGACTTCGCACACCCAAGGAAATCCATCGCCAAAGGTGCACTACGCGAATTCTTACCTGGCGGAGAAAGGGACTTAATCATTCCTGCTTTATAAGCAGAATGGTATTATAATAGATAAATGTGGATTTAAATAATCCACAACTTTTTTTTTATTTTTTAAAATTCTTTAATTAGTTTTAGAGTCTAAAAATTCATTAACATATATATACTGAATCCTGTTTTATACCAGAATTTTTTCACATTAAAAATGAAAACATTTATAAATGAAAATAACCACTGGTTATTAATATAACTGATGGTTATTGGTTTCTGTTTAAAACCCATCCCATCAGCAGATGGATATGGTGATGTTATGATAGTCAAAGAATGGTGCATGTACTGTGGGGAGTGTGCCGGTGTCTGCCCCCGGAACCTCATCCAAGTGCGAGAACTAACACTGGAATTCAATGAAAAAGAATGTAAAGACTGCAAAATATGTATCCAGGTATGTCCGGTCAAGGCTCTGGAGAAACAGGTGGTTTAAATGTTGGAAACAGATATTCTAATTATAGGAGCTGGTCCTGCCGGTTCCATAGCAGCCAAACATGCAGCTTTAAACGGAGCAAAAGTACTCCTAGTCGATAAAAAATCAGAAATTGGAGCCCCTAAAAGATGTGCTGAAGGTGTATCCAAAGATGGGTTAAAAAAACTGGGAATAACTCCCAATCCCCGTTGGATAACCAGTGACATTAATAAAGTGCGTCTGGTTTCACCCAATGGAACCGACGTGCTCTTAGACGAAGATAAAGTGAAGTTATCTGAAATGGGTTATGTTCTGGAGAGGAAAGTCTTCGATAAACACATGGCCATGGATGCAGCCCGCGCCGGTGCCCAGATCATGGTTAAAACCATAGCTACTGGCATGAGCAAAGAAAATGATGGGATCATTGTCAATCTGGAACATATGGGAAATGCATTTGAAATAAAAGCCAAAATAGTCATCGGTGCCGATGGACCAGAATCAAGAGTGGGTAGATGGGCAGGTCTTAAAACCGGTTTAAAACCAGGTAACATGGAATCCTGCGCCCAGTTTGAAATGGTGGGTGTGGATATGAAACAACCTGGCTGCCTGGAACTCATATTTGGAAGTGCAGCTCCTGGTGGTTATGCCTGGATATTCCCCAAAGGTGAAGATATAGCCAACGTGGGTTTAGGAATTCTCAGCACCAAAACCGATAAAACAGCCTACCAGCATCTTCTGGAATTTGTGGATAAATACCCTGCCACCCAGAATGCACAGCCTGTTGAATTGAATGTGGGTGGCGATCCCGTGGGAGGACTCCACAAAGACCTGGTTACTGATAACGTCCTCATCACTGGAGACGCTGCAGGAATGGTAAATCCCCTGGATGGTGGAGGTATCATCAGTGGAATGACCGGAGGACGCATAGCAGGTGAAGTGGCTGCACAGGCCATTTCAGATGGAGATTACTCCAAAAAGAATCTTAAAGAATACCAGAAACACTGCCAAAAGGAAATAGGGGACTCTTTCAAGAAGTATCTCAAGGCTAAAGAGTATCTCTTAAGTCTTTCTGATAAAGAACTGGATTCCATAGCAGATGCCTTCAATGAAAGTGATTTTGACCGGATAAGTCCCACTGATCTGTTAAAAGTACTGGTTAAGGTATCCCCCAAAGCCATGCTGAAGCTGGGTAAACTCTTTTAAAAAACAGTCCTCTAACCGCAGATGAACAAAAGTTTCATTTAGAGAATGGAAAAAATAAAGACTAGACCAAGATCTATTAACTAAAGATCTATCAATAGAAGGTTATTTAAAAGGGTGATTGAGTGTCAATAAAAGAAATACGGGAACGTGAAAAGGAACAGCGCCGCAACTATATCCTGGATGTGGCTGAAGAGTTATTCTTCTCCAGGGGTTATGATGATGTCTCCATGAACCAGATAGCCCAGAAAGTTGGCCTCAACAAAGCCACCCTTTACCTCTATTTTAAAAATAAGGAATCAATTTATTTTGCCATTGTTCTGAGAGGAGTTCGAATTTTCGAGGCACTGCTCAAAAACAGGGTTGAACTTGGAGTAACCGGGATAGACAAACTTGAAGATGCAGGTCGTGCTTACTTTGCATTTTATAAGGATTATCCTGATTACCATGACGCTTACCTCTACTATAAATCAAAAAGGTTCGAAAACAGTGCAGATGAATATGCAATTCAAATAGAATCCCTTACTGGAAACATTATGATAATCATTTGTAATGCCATTCAGGAGGGTATTAAGGATGGAACCATCCGCGAAGATGTTAAACCCATAGAAGTGGCTGTTTTTGTTGCAGTAACTGCAGAACGAATTGTGGGATTAGGTCCCAGTGTTTTAAAAGTTTTAGAAAGCCAGGGCATCAGTCATGAGCAGTTCATTGAGGATTCAATGGATCTGTGGAGGCATATGGTTATGGATAAATTAAACTGATAAAACTCAAGTTATGTAACTCAAATTAAGAATATACAATGGATACTCACTTAATATGTTTTAGATTTTTGTTAAATGATTATGGAGACTAACTTTATAAATATTAAAATAATCAATAATTTAATATAATAACTGTTTTTAAAATTTAAATTCATCCAGAGAGGAATAAGCATGCCTATAGCCCGAAAACAGCAGGATAAAGAAAGAAAGAGGCAAACCATCATAGATGCTGCTGAGAAACTATTTTTTTCCAAGGGTTATGATAATGTTTCCATGAATGATATTGCCAAAGAGGTTGAGGTAAGTAAAGGCACACTTTATGTTTACTTCGAAAATAAGGAAGAACTCTTCTTTGCTATAGTGTTACGTGGGATTATAATCCTCACCACATCAATAAAAGATGAGATGAGAAAAAAAGAGACAGGAATTGAAAAGATAATAGGATTTAGAAAGGCATACTATGATTTTGCAAATGAATATCCTGATTATCTCAGAATATACAACTCTTTCCAGTCTGACCGATTCGATCTAACCAGCATTGTAAATATCACTTATATGAAAAAAGCCATCGAAGAAGGTAGGCAGTATTCTATGTTCCCGGTCACTTTTGAATCAGTTAGCGATTATCTAAAGGAAATCACTGATTTAAGAAGAGAAATGGTAAATATTCTATCTAACGCAATAGAAACTGGAATACAAGATGGCACTGTCCGTTCAGATATCAATACATTACAAATGGCAATTTTATTGACATTACTCACCCAAAACATCCAGGAAATGCCCTATGATTACAAGCAATTACTTGATGTTAAAGGAATTAACAATGAAGAATTTACCCGAAATATTGATGATTTTATAATAAACATGTTTACCAACAGAGATCATTAATAACAATTCCAAAGCTAAATCCATTCTTTTTGACATTAATTCTCTAATTTTGATGTATTCCAAAATATTTGCCGGTTTTGGTTCTGATTTAACATTTAAGATAAATACTCAGAGTATTAGAAGTTGACAAATTTTCAGTATTATAGAACTTGCATTCATAACCAAACTTTTATATAGTATTGACCATCAGTTATTATATATAATGACCAATGGTCAATAATAATTATGACCATTAGTCAAAGGAGAGTGAAGGTATGAAATTTGGTATTGAATTTCTTCCAAACGAACCAATAGAAAAAATTGTGAAACTGGTAAAGCTGGCAGAAGATGTTGGCTTCGAATACGCATGGGTAACCGACCATTACGACAACAAGAACGTTTATGTAACATTAGCAATGATTGCAGCAGGAACAGAAAGTATTAAAATTGGCCCAGGAGTTACCAATCCTTACGTTCGAAATCCTGCCATAACTGCATCTGTAATTGCAACAATCGACGAATTATCCCACGGAAGGGCAACTTTAGGTATGGGGCCTGGTGATAAGGCAGCCTTTGATGCGCTAGGAATTGAATGGACAAAGCCGGTCAGCACCATAAAGAGTTCCATTGAAACTATAGAAACCCTCCTTAAAAGTGAAAAAACCAAAAATGGTGCAGTCCTTAAGGGAGTTAAACCAGTCCAGGATAAAATTCCAATTTATATGGGTGCTCAAGGACCAATGATGCTTAAAACAGCTGGTGAAATTTCTGATGGTGCACTTATAAATGCTTCTAACCCTAAGGATTTTGAAGTAGCCGTACCTCTAATAAAAGAAGGATCCACACTTGCAGGGAAAAAATTAGAAGATGTTGATGTGGTGGCCTATACCTGTTGTTCAATTGATGAAGATGCCAACGCCGCATTAAAAGCAGCTAAAATCGTGGTGGCATTTATAGCCATGGGTTCACCAGCTCCAGTTCTAGAAAGACATGGGATAAATCCTTCAATTTCTGGAAAAATCAGGACATTTATAGGTAACGGTGATTTCGGCGCGGCAATCGGAATGGTTGATGACAAACTCATGGATGCTTTCTCTGTTGTTGGAACACCTGATGATTTTGTTCCTAAAATCG
Organism: Methanobacterium sp.; assembly: GCF_016217785.1. Lineage (NCBI taxonomy): Archaea > Methanobacteriati > Methanobacteriota > Methanobacteria > Methanobacteriales > Methanobacteriaceae > Methanobacterium > Methanobacterium sp. The sequence goes on along the minus strand of NZ_JACRGA010000016.1, from coordinate 119,921 downwards.
AAGCTCTCAGTGACATGGGAGTGACCCAGTATGTAGCTGGATCTCCAATTGGACCAGATAAAGAGAAATCCATAAAACTATTAGGAGATGTTATAAACAGCTTTTAACTGTTTAAAACCAGACTTCATGTGGCTGTTGAGTTAGATCAGCAGCCGCATTTTTCACCAATTTTCATTTTAAATACAAAAAGGATTTTTGATTTTTTACTCATCATTTTTAAAAGCTAAATTTAATTAAACTGAATTAAACACTTTTTCATATTATTTATGCAAATATATCTTAATTGATGTCACTTTTAATCCCATTTATGTAATCATTACATTCTTTAGTGTTCAACACCACTTATTAACCTCCAAAACCAAACTATCATTAATAGTGATTAGCATATCTTTAAATTAATTATGTTTTAATAAGGTGGGATGGAATGTCAACAGCAGCTCGGAAGATACGAGAGAAGGAACAAAGAAAACAATCTATCATTGACGCTGCTGAAAAGTTATTTTTCATCAAAGGTTATGATAACGTTTCCATGAACGATATCGCCAAAGAAGTGGAGTTGAACCGGGCCACCCTTTATATTTATTTTAAAAATAAAGAAGCATTGTGTTTTGCGGTTATCTTGCGTGGAGTTAAAATACTGAATGAAATGGTTAAAAATAATGTAAAATCCGCTGCTGACACTCAAAAAATCAATGCCATGGGCAAATCATATTACACCTTCTTCAGTTTATATCCACAGTATTTTGAGGTTTATACTTATTTTCAATCAGGAAGATTTGGATCAGATGTTGTTGGTTTAAGACGTCCGGCCTGGGATGATGTAAGGGAAATAGCCAGGTTACAAAAAGAAATATTTGATATCCTGCATCTGGCCATAAAAAATGGAATTAAGAGAGGGAAATTCTCTTCCAAACTTGATCCTTTATACGCAACCTTTTTGGTAATGAATGCCCTTGATATTGTTTTGAATCCGTCTCCAATGGTAATGAAGGAACTCAAGGATAGAGATATTAATTTATATAAATTTGAGACAGATTTCATGTATTTTGTTAATGAATTACTCAAAAACAAAGAATTATAAAGAAATTTTCTTATTATATGCCTTATTTATTATTTATTTTAATTGATTTAGATTTTTAATGTAATATTTATCATATTACTGATTTATTTGCTTTTTTAGATAATTTAAACCGTTTTTAACTGATTTATGCATATAATGTCCTTTGATATGGAACAGATCAGCAGATCATACCACAAAATTTATATAATAAAATAACACCATGTTATAAAATAACAGGCTGTTATAAAATAACGCTATGTTAAAAAATAACAACTTGTTGCAATTAAAGTGATGGGGAATCAGGATGTATCTGGCAGATCTTCGTTGAAAAGGACCATTTATTCATCAGGAACAATCCTGATTTGCTACTTAAACCTGTTCTTAGATTTCTGGATGAGATTGAATGAGGAATAGGCAACTTTTGCTAAAGGAGGAAATAAATATGCCCATAGTAAAAAGGGATAAAACTAATGCCAATGATGGGACAAAAAATGATGATTACACTAAAAATATCACGGGATGTATTCGGAAGGTTACCAATCTCGAACGAGTCTATTTCTGGACTCCATACAGTAATGTCTCAATGATCACAAGGATTAATGGTGATGTTTCCCCGGAAAAGCTACGCTTTGCAATAAACACTGTTCGAAAGATGCACCCACTTCTGGGTGCCAGGATCGTATTTGATGAGGATCACAATGCCTGGTTTTCATCTGATAATGTTCCCCTACCCAGCCTTAAGATCATTGGCAGGGTTTCAGACACACACTGGTTCAAAGAATTACAGCAAGAAATCACCGTACCTTTTGATCTGGAAAAAGGCCCAATGATAAGATTTATTCTAATACATTCTGAAAATGTGTCAGAATTGGTGATAATATGTAACCATTGCATTTGCGACGGTATGGCACTGGCCTGCTTGGTTCGTGACCTGCTTGGTTACTACGAAAATCCTGAAAAAGAGATTAAAGTGGTTCCCCCACTGAATATGACTGATTTTCTTCCAAAAAAAGGTTTTTCGATTTCCTCCATTATGATGCGTCTTTTCATATCTCAAGCTAATAGAAAATGGAAAAAGAACCCTTATACTTTTAAATACGAAGATTCTGTTGCTCTACAGAATGCTTACTGGGATAAAAACATGTTTAATACGGTTCTTCTTGAACTTGAACCTCACGAAACAAAAGATCTTTCAAAAAGATGCAGAGCCAATGGTGTGACAATAGGATCCGCAGTCTCAGCCGCATTCATTGCAGCACGTGAAGAAATTAAGGGACCGTTTAAAAAGAATCAAAAACAAATCTGGATCCCATTTGACCTACGCAGACATGCCAAGGAAAAAATAGGGGATGTATTTTGTCTCTGTGTAGGAGCACCGAGTTTTCCATATACCTATAACTCCAAAAAATCATTCTGGAGGAATGTTTCCCTATTGCATGACCAGATTCATGAAAGAGTGGAAAAATTGGATTCTGATGCCCTTGAAGTTCTGGACTTTGATCCTACGCTCATGGATGCATTATCATCTTTTGCACCATTTGAAAAAGTTGTTCCCGAGGCATATGATCAGACCGAGAATCTATTGCAGTTTTCAAATGATAAAAAGAACATTGCCTTCTCATTTGCAAAAAAATCGGAAAACATGGTACCTGGCACAATTCCATCAAACTTGGGCAGGCTAAACATACCCGAGACCTACGGGGGCCTTAAAATTGATCGTATGGTTTTCCTTCCAGTAATGAGTAATTCAGTTCCCCTAACCCTGGGCGGGGTCAGTGTTGGTGACATACTGGTGTTTTCACTTATTTATCCTGAGCCAAAAAACACAGCTGAATCTATAACCCCTGAAATGATCCAGATCCGCAATAAAGCCCTGAAATATCTTGGATTTCCAGATAAAATAAGCGAAATGGCCTTGTAATTTAATCCCATGATTTTTAATAGTTTATTTCAATGAAAACAGGAAAAAGATTTTAGGTGGAAAAAAATGCCAAAAAATGATAATTACAGGGTTTTAGAAAAATTTGCTTTAGATTTAGGAGTTGTCTATGCAAAAGTCATCCCCGCTGAAAAAGTAGTAGTCGAAGAAAGAGTCCGTCTCAAGTGCATGGTCTGCCCCTACTATGGGAAGAACCTAAAATGCCCACCCCACACACCAAGCATCCAGGAGTTCCAGAAGATAGTCCACGAATACAATTTGGCCATGATTGTTAAGCTCAAACCTCCAGAAATATCCGGGGAAATAGCAAAATATGGGCAGGAAAAGGGAGATGAGGTTAGACTGTGGAATCAGGACTTGAACAATTTATCACCAGTAATATGGTCAGATATATCAAAAATTTACAAACACATGTTAACTGATTTGCTGGAGCTGGAGAGAGCAGCTTTCAACCAGGGATATGCCTTTGCTATGGCATTTTTTGGTGGAAGGTGCTTGCTTTGTGAAAATTGTAATCTGGATAAGGGTTGTCAGAACGCCTTGATGGCACGTTTTTCAGCGGAATCTATGGGTATCAATTTGTTAAAAACAGCAGCAAATGCAGGAATTGAATTAAAATTTGATACTGATGGTAATCCAACCCCAATAACTCCAATGGCAATATTACTAATAGATTAGGGCAAATTATGGTATTAATTAAAGGAATGGTGATTTTATGTCTAAAGCAGGTCTAGATACAAATTATGTGGAAAAAATTTTGGAAAATAATAGTTACGTTCCAGATGACACAATTGTCAATGTTGTGTTCCTTGCCCTATCACTTAAAAAACCCATATTAATCGAAGGCCCTCCAGGAACAGGTAAAACAGAACTTTCAAAAGCAATAGCAAGAGCTTTTAAAAGGGAATTTTTTAGGGTGCAATGTTATGAAGGGATTACCTTTGAACAGATAGTAGGAGAATGGAACTACCAGAAGCAACTATTACACCTGGAAATGTCAAAAATTAAGGAGAATGTAAATGAATCAGAGAATGATGTTTTTGGGGAAGATTTTTTTATTAAAAGACCCCTTCTTTCATCTTTCATGAATGATAACCCCTCGGTTATTCTGATTGATGAGATTGATAAGGCCGATGAGGAAGTGGAAAGTTTCCTCCTGCAGGCCCTGGGGGAAAAACAGATAACAGTGAATGATCTGGGAACCTTTGATCTTAAAAATGATCTTCTGGTGGTTCTGACTTCCAACTCCCAGAGGCAACTGCTTGATGAAACCAAAGATCGTTGCCTCTACCTTTACATTGACTATCCTTCCTTTGAAAGAGAGGTGGAAATCATGAAGACCCATTTACCCGAAGCTTCCCCTTATTTAGTGGAAGATGTGGTTAAGGCCATGCAGAAGATCCGGAGGATGAACTTGACCAAAATACCATCCATTAGAGCCACTGTGGACTGGATTAAAGGCGTGATCATGTTTGACAGAAATGAATTAGACGAAGATTCTCTTAAAAAAACCATTAATGTGGTCATAAAAAATGAAGAAGACCGGGTAAAAGTATTGGAATCATTCTATAAGTAAAAAAATACAAGTGAAACAATGAAATATGATCTCATCAGATTTTCAGGAATTCTCCGTGAGAATGGGATTCCTGCCAGTCTGCGATGTACCACAACTGCCTATGAAGCACTTCCCCTGGTTAAAGAAGGTAACGGAGATTTAAAGGAAGTACTTGCTGCTATTTATCTTAAAGACCAGCGTAAAAGAAAGAAATTCGATACAATATATGAATCATTCTTTGAGGGGAATAGATATATCAGCAAGGGAGATCTCCCTAAAATTCAGGCTGATCCTAAAAATAAAATACAATCCAAGGGATACGTTGCAGGCAGAAACCAGGATCAATCCTTCCACTCGAAAACCAAGTACATCCCCTTCGCACACACCCTGGACCACATCAAAGATAGTCTTGTTGATGAAATAAAGCTTGATTATATTGAAAATACGTTAGGAGGAAGTACTAGTGATAATTCCGAAAATGGTGCAGAATCTAATTCACTTAAAAGTAACCTGACTGATTTAAATTCACTGCAGCCAGAATTAATAGATTTATGCCAGAAAATGGGTAAAAAAATAGCCACTAAAAGGGTCAGACGATTCAAACAATCTAAAAAACAGAAACCTGACATCCGACGGACCATCAGGAAAAATATGAAACATGGAGGGGCCATGCTGGAGCTGGTGAAAAGCAAACCCCATATAAAAAAGCACAATCATTACTTTCTAAATGATGTGAGCATTTCCTGTGACTGGATAAGTCTCTGGTTCTTCTGCATGGTTTACGCTTCCCAGCATTCTTTTAGCAATCTACGAGCATTTGAATTTGATAATAAAACCGCTGAAATATCAAGTGCACTCCAGGAAGACGAGGTGATTAATGCTTTTCTCAAAGTTCTGGAGATCAGGAAGCAAAACCGGATGATCCATGGTAAATCCAACATGCACACGGCATTCTATGGATTCCTAAACCAGGCCAACCTGAACAACAAGTCCTACGTTATGATTTTAAGTGACTGCCGGGACTGGGCTGGGCCAAAACATGGAAAGCAATCCACAAACACTGAATTTTTAACAAAATATGGGCGTAAACCTTTAAGTGCGGATCTAATCCATCAAATGTCAAAGGATTCTAAAAGGGTTTTAATATTAAATCCAGAACCTAAAGCCAAATGGAATGTTGCAGATAGCTGTGTTTCTTATTATGAAGATGCAGGAGCAGAATGTTTTGAGGTTCGGGATTTAGAACAGTTGGCGGATTTAGTAAGTGAAATTTAACTGCTATATTTGATAGGGAGTGGTTATACTCAATATTAATTACATTCACAACTTGTATAAGGAAATTAAAAAAGTAAATTAAAAAGCTGTTGATTTCGGGTAAATTTAAATTATAAGTTGAAACAATTTTTATAGTATGCCCTCATCATCAGACCGCAATGCGCGTAAAAAAGAAAAACGGCGAAACAAGATAATCAATGCTGCCGAGACTCTTTTTTTCTCTAAAGGTTATGAAAACGTTTCATTGGATGAAATCGCCAGAAAAGTTGATTTAGGCAGATCCACACTTTATCTATACTTTGAAAATAAAGAAGAACTCTTTTTTGCCATTGTGCTTCGAGGAACTGTTATTCTATATTCATTGATTAAAGAGGAAACTCAGAAAGCAAAAACAGGTGTTGAAAAGCTTGCTGCCTTCAGAAAGGCTTATTACGAATTTGCTAAGACATATCCTGACTATTTGAAGATTTACAATTATCTTCTGTCCGGAAGATTTGATCTTTCCAGCTTAAACAATGCTGAATATAAAATTGGACACATAGAGCACAGCAAATACTATTCTGAATATAAAAAACTTATTGAAGATTGTGGTAGTTTAGCTAATTTTCCCATACCTAAATTCACCCTAAGTCAGTATCTTAATGAAATCCTCAATTTACGGCGTGAAATGTTAAATATACTATGTAACATTATTAAACAGGGAATAAACGAAGGAAACATCCGTTCGGATGTTAATCCCGTTGAGGCTACTGCATTGTTGACTTTAATAGCAAATAGTCTGGATAACATGCCTCCCGATCTTGAGAATTTGCTTGAAAGCCATGATATTACTCATGAGGAGTTTTTAATGGATGTTGGGGACTTTATAGGCCATATGGTTAGTAGTAAAGTTAGTAAAAAGCTAATATAAAACTAATAATCTTAAAATTTCTATTCTCCTTTTCGAGGTTTTTTTCCAATAATGGCAAAACTATTTATATCATGACACCATGTCATTAAATGACGTAATGTCAGTTTATTGAAGGTGATGCCATATGGAAGATCAGATGAAACCCAATAGAGAAGGACCAAGTAAAATGGCGGAAGGCATTGCAATGCAACGATTTGCAGAGTCATCCAAGGATGAAGATGAACGTATCTGTTATGATCCTTATGCAATCCATTTCATCAATCCAGAGATAGTTGAGTTTGGAATTAAACATCCTGAAGAGGCAAAAGCAAGGATTGAAGCAATGGAAAATCAGTTACCCGGTTTGAGCAGTTCCATCATAGCCCGAGTCAGATACTTCGACGATATTGTAAAGGAATCCATTGGAGATGGGCTTCAACAGCTGGTTATACTGGGTGCAGGCTACGATACCAGGTCTTACAGGATTGAAGGACTGGATGAGAAGGTGAAAGTGTTTGAAGTGGATCACCCCAACACCCAGAACTTCAAAAAGGAAAAAATCATAGAAATCTTCAGATCACTCCCGGATCACGTAACCTATGTGCCAATTGATTTTGAAACCCAACAACTTGGCCAAATGTTATTTGAAAATGGATATAATGAATCATTGAAGACTTTATTTATAATGGAAGGATTAATCATGTACATTCCCCCAGAAGCTGTGGATGAAACACTCAATTTCATTGTAAACAAATCTGGAAAGGACAGCCAGATTATCTTCGATTACTACCCTGAATCAGTGGTGGATGGAACCACTGCACTGGCAGTGGGTCAAAATATTCGAAACTTCCTGATACAAATGGGGGAACCTTTACAATTTGGAATAAAAGAAGGAACCATTGGAAAATTCCTCTCAAGTTACGGATTTTCAAAAATCAATGATGTAACCAGTACAGATTACAAAAAAGCATATTTTGATGGAAAAAATAAAAATAGGAATGTTTGTGACCTTCTATACTTTGCCCAGGCAGTGGTGGAATAAACTAATGCAATTCAACCAATGCAATGAGGATATTTGCGAGGATATTTGCTAATACTAGTTAAAATCCCTCAAAATATTCATTAAAAGGGGTATGCTCTAGGTATAAAATTCAGAACATCAGTAGCTTTGAAATTGTACCCATACTCTTCACAAGCAAGATCACCAGCCAAACCATTAATATATGCGCCTAAAAATGCGGCTTCAAAGGCATCTCGACCCTGGGCAAGTAGTGCCCCGGTTAAACCAGCCAGACAGTCCCCGGTTCCACCTACAGTCATTCCTGGATTTCCAGTACTGTTTAATTTAAGTTTATCATTACGGGCTATGATATCCACCGCTCCCTTTAAAAGTACCGTGGTTTCAGACTCTCTTGAAACCTCTTTAACCACCTTAATTTTGTCTTGCAGATCTTGAGGAGCTCCTATACCGGAAAATTCCCTGAATTCTCCGGCATGAGGTGTGATCACTGTTTCATAGATTCTTCGCGGTAGAACTCCAGGTCCTAGCATTTTCAGGGCATCAGCATCTATGACCATTGGTTTTTCTATTTCCACCACCAGATCATTAACTGCCAGAGAGGTTTCCTCTTCCCTACCTATTCCACATCCTAAAACAACTGAATCAAAGTTTTCAGAAAATTTAACTATCTCATCGGTGTCTTTGGGATTCATGAAGTCATCTGATAAACTGTGAACGATCAGATCAGGAGAATAGGATCGGATTACTTGTGATAATTCTCTGGGGCATGCCACCACAGATATATCTGCACCTGCACCTAGAGATGCTAGTGCAGCCAGTGCCGGTGCACCGGAATACTCTTTACTTCCCCCAATTACCAGAACTTTGCCATTTTGACCTTTATGAGATTTTTTATCCCGGTTGGGAAGTCTTAACAGATCCCCGGGTCCTGTAAATAATTCTGCTTCCCGGGGAATTCCGATATCACAGATCTCTAAATTTCCTATATATTCCACACTGGCAATGTTCAATCCAACTTTCACCTTATGAAAAGTCACGGTAACATCAGCACGAACTGCATTATCAGCAACCATTCCCGAACCAGGGTCAACACCCGTAGGCACATCCACTGCTACTTTAAACCCTTCAGACTGGTTGATAATATCCACTGCAGTAGATACTGGTTCTCGGAGATTTCCACTTACACCCGTGCCAAGAATAGCATCAACTACTACTTCTGCATCTGTTTCGTGGAGATAGGATGAGTCTCTGATTATGTTAAGTGAGAGTGGGCTGGTTCCATTACTCATCTTCTCCAGAACATTCCAGTTCAGCCGAGTTTCTGATGATTTAATGAGGGAAGGTTCAGATAAAAGGAATACTTCAACTTCGAAACCATGATTTATGAGATATCTGGCAGCTACAAACCCATCACCACCGTTACCACCGTTACCCGAAAATATAGCAACTTTACAAGGGTTCCTGTTATTTATAATTCTTCTGGCCAGGCAGCTTCCAGCGTTTTCCATTAGAGACGTTCGGGGAATGCCCATTGCCTCAGAGTTAGCATCTGCAACCATCATATCCTTGGGAGTCATGATATCACTACTTATAATTATAAGAAAGATGATATTTAACCATACCCATAATATTTCAAGGATTCCTGATTTAAAAAATCACTAGAATTTGTATAATAATGGTTTACATCATGGTGATGACTTGCAGACCCCTAAAACTCCCATTCCTTTTGTTCCTTCAATTCCATTTTCAGTAATTAGATATCCAATAATTGCTGTGGTAGGGCTGTTAATCTATGGGATAATTGGATCGCTCCTAATCATGCGCCTTGATATTATAAACTCCATTTATTTCACGGTTATAACCACAGCTACTGTGGGTTACGGAGATATAAGCCCCCAAAGTCCAATACAGAAATTTTTCGTTATTACACTGGTGCTGGGAGGGGCCAGTTTGATTGCTTATGCTTTTACTTTAATAATAATGGTGGTTTCCATGACTGTAGAAGATATTACTTCAGGAGCAAGGCATAGAAGAATGATCAGAGGTGCCAAGAACCATTTCGTCCTCTGTGGATATGGGCGAGTGGGTAGCGCCGTTCATAAAGAGCTTTTAAAAAGAAATCAGAATGTCATTATAATTGAAAAAAACCCCACAATCGTTGAAAAGGAACTCTGGGATGATCCGGGTGTACTGGCCATTCCAGGCGATGCCACCGATGAAAGTGTAATGATTGAGGCCGGGATAAAAAAGGCCAGAGGAGTTATCATCACCACTGGTGAAGATGTGGACAATCTTTTCATCACCCTTACTGCCCGAGAAATACATCCTGAGATATGGATCGTCACGAGAGCTAGTAAAAAGGTAAACATCAAACGATTATACCGTTCAGGGGCAAATAAGGTCATATCTCCCGAAAGTAGTGGTGCTGAGGACATTTACTTCGCAGCAATCCAACCCACCATCATGAAGATCACCGAGATGCATGAAGTGGCAGACATCCGAAAAGAGTCTGAAATCATCCTCAAACACGGCTGTGCCCTGGAAAATATAGAATATCACCTGCCAGAATTCAAAGAACCACTGGCCAGGAAGATAGGTATTACAGAAATGAACCAGCTGGACCGGTTTTTAGATAGTCTGGATAAAGATCCCAAACGGAAAAAATCACTGGAGAGAATCTATGAATCAGTGAGTGGAATCCACTCTCACTGGATCTCAGGACCTGACAAGGAAACCCTGGAAAAAGTAGCCAAAGAACTTAAAAAAGAAGGATTCCTTCTGGGTGTGGACCTTGACGAAGAAGAAATCAAAGAAGTTGCTCGTAAATACGGTCGGCTGGTGGAAGTGGTTATCAAACCCGAGATTAAGATCACCGAAACCCATGATGTGTCGGACATCAGGGCAGAAGCAGAAATCATCCTCAAACACGGCTGTACCCTTAAAGACATAGAATATTATCTTCCTGGTTTCCACGAGCCCCTGAAGAGAAAAGTTGATCTTTCAGAGACAGGTGAGATGGAGAGGTTCCTCAAACGGCTTGAAGAGGATTCGGCCAGAATGGAAGCCTTAGAACGGCTTTACACCCTTTCTGGTGGGGGTATACACTCCCATCACATAACTGGTCCTGACACCAAAAGTTTGGGTCGTGTGGAAGAAGAACTTAAAGAAAGAGGATTCCTTTTAGGTGTCAATCTCAGTCAGGAAGAGATTGTTAAGAAGATCAAAGAATACGGAAGGGTTAGTGAGCTGTTACTCCGACATGATCCTGGTTCAACAGATGATAAAAATATCATCATCAATCATGGAGGGCGAATACTGGATTCAAAACACTACCTCCCCGGTTTAGAGCAAGTAGTAACCAGGAAACTCTATTTAAAAGATTATGAAGACCTTAAAAAGTGTGAAGAAGAATATAAAAAGCCAGATGCCAAACGATCACTTGACACCCTATCACAGATATCTCGAAATATTCACTCCCATACTGTTTCAGCAGCAGATGTTAAAACCATTGCAAAAATCATCAAGGCATTGGATAAATCCGGGGAACTTTTAGGAGTGGATTTACCTGAAAAAGGAATATGGGACATTGTAGAAAGTGCAGAACCTGCAGGTTTCTGCGTGGAATAGTAATATATTAAAATTTTAAAATATGAAATACTTAAATTTAAAAAAGAAATAAAATATATTAAAAGGGAGTAAATAGAGAATAATATTTAATCCCTTTAACCTATAATCCCTTTAAATAGTTTTTTACGTATTTAAAACAAGTCGTGCAGACTTATTTTATAAGCACCCAGGTTTCCACCGAAGTTACCGGCACTCATTTTCAGAACACCTGGAACCTGTACTGCTGCTTCTATACCTGCTTTCATGGCTGCTTTAACTGCGTCTTCATCCACACCGTCGATAACGATTTCGTAAACTCCATCTACATTGGTGGGGATCTGGCATCCTTCCACATCGTCCTTGAGGGTTACGCACATTTTTTCGTTGGTGGAGGCATCCAGGAATTTGTACTTGTTGGATCCCACTTTGGAACCTGAAGCTACTATTCCTCCAGGGAATGGTGTGATTGTTCCGGGGATTGATTCAATAGCATTCACCACTGCTTCTGCAGCCAGTAAACCTGATGCGGGTGCATCAGCCATTATGAATAGGTTTCCTCCGGCAACACCAGATTTTATTCCCAGTTCTTCTTCCACCAGGAAGTCTCCAGCCATGAGTGGGATGGAGTGTATGGTTCTTCCATCAATTTCAGTCATTTTCTCATAACCATCACCGTAGAATTTGAGTTTCTTACCGGTGGTCATCTTCTCATCAGGGTCTTCCATGGCATCGAAGACTGCGGTGGTGGCCGCGGTTAATATACACATTCCCACTCGTTCCAGTAGTTCGTGGTCCAGTTTCTTCTTGCTCATGTTACAGATCATTATGATGTAACCCGGCCGACCGTCGGGGGTTTCTTCTGGTGGGACGTAACAGTCGATTCCGGCCTCTGCGGGGCATCCAATGACTGATGTTCCGTATCCAGTGGCTTCTGTAGCTGCGATCTTCGCCAGTTTTTTGGTTGCTGCGGTTACCAGCAGTCGGGATACCTGTATACCGAATGCTTCTGCAAAAGTATCTTCTATTTCCACTCCGTTTATTTCCATGATAATCACCGACTTGATCTAGTGCTGGAGGTTTTATATATTTTTCCATTTGTTCTTAGGACAATACAACCGATTTAAAAGATTTTAAGGATAAAAATAGCTTTGATTTGATCCAGTGGAGCTTAGATTAATTATTTTGAATACTGCTAATATTTAAATTGATTCTGATAAAAATGATTCGGATAAATCATGATTATATGCTAAAGTTTCTGGGACATTTTCTCCACTGCATCTGCACCGAAGTAGGGCAGTACTGCCACTCCTAAAATTGAAGTCATCCAGAAGGATATCAGTCTCTCCACGAGGGTTGCGGCTGCACTTACCGATGGGGGTATCCCTGCATAGGAGTAGAGGAGTATCATCATACCATCTACTGCACCTAAACCTCCAGGGAGTAATGGAATCATCCCTATAAGGGTTGAAATGACAAAAACAGCGGCTATGATCTCCAGGGGGGCGTTGATATTTAAGGCAATGAAAACAACGTAAACCCTCATGATTTCAAGGCCCCATATTAAAAAAGAAAGTGGTATCCCGTATAAGAGAACCTTACGGTCGGTGATCATTACCTTCATACTATCCTGGAACCCTTCAACCGCGTTAATGGCTCTTTGTTCTACTTTACTGTGCATTTTACTGGAAATTCTTTTTAAAATCCTTAAAAACCAGCGTATAACTCTGTCCCCAAATTCACGGTTTATAGACATATAAAGAGCCAAGCCAAAAGCAATTATTAGTACTATAAGGCACACTATCAGGGTAATAACCATCCATTGGGGCAGGTTAATGTAAAGGACTGCTGTTATTATGGTTATTATGGCTAAAGTTATGAATGGGAATGTGTCAAGCCCTCTGTCTGCAATTACCGTTGCAAAGGCATTTTCAGTGGGAGAATTAGTATATTTACCCAGTATATATGCCCTGACGGGTTCTCCCCCTCCCCTGCCACTGGGGGTGAGGTTGTTAATGGCCAGTCCCACCAGGAGCATTGGAAGAAGATGTCTTCTTTTAATGGGTATGTTCAGTGCAGAAGTGGTAATTGACCATCTTTCAGTCCAAAGACCGTATATGGCCAGCTGAATTACTACAGCCAATGCCAGGTACCATGGGTTGGACTGCTGAATGGCACTTTCAATCTGTTCCGGACCAATGAACAGCACCATTAAACCCAGCACCCCAATACCCGCCAGCATCAGAAGCAGAGTCTTATGCTTCATATCTGATCCATCCTATCTGCATTAATTCTTAAAATCAACCATTATCACTCCACTGACATATCCTCGGTAAAATTCATTGAATATCCAACCCATAATCATTAGATGGGATTTAGCCCATCTTAAATCCGGCATTAGACATGAAAATCATTGATAATATTATACTAATCTATTAAAATGACTATTTAAAATTTAAATCCTGAAAATTTAAATCCCTGATTAAATTTGCACTGTTTCCCAACTGAGATCATGAGTATCCAGTAATATAACTGTTTTCACACCAGATACATACCCGCAGGTTTCGCCAGGATTGATAACCATTGTTTGTCCTTTTACTATTTCTGTGTGATGAGTGTGGCCCCTTATAACCAGATCATATTTTCCGCTTTTCCTAAGGGCATCCACCAGTAATTCATTTGTTCCATGGATGACAGCTATTTTTCTACCACCTATTTCCAATTCCTTGAAATCTTCCAGTGTACATAGTTCAGCGTAGGCTGCCCTTAAACCACGCCTTTCACCATCATTGTTGCCAAAAATTGCTTCTAATGGTGCTTGAAGTTTCTCAAATTCCTTTGACGTGAATGGAGCTATGAGATCACCGGCATGTACAACCAGTTTCACTCCTGCCTGGTTAAATACTTCCACTGCAGCTCTGATTGCTTCCAGATGGTCGTGGCTGTCCGACATTATACCTATCATTTTCATCCCTCAAAACAATCAAATCATGAAAATCAGTAAAATAAAATCACACCAAAAATATTATGTTATGAAAATATATATAACTTTCTATAAATGATAAAAATGGAAAATAAAGGATGATTACCCATTATTAGCTATTTAAATTGATATTAAATTTAATTGATTATTTAAAGAATATATTTCATTCCATGAGAATATTGGAGAATAAACTGTAATTATTTCATATAATAACAAGTAATATTTCTTACTTTTAACATTTAACTTATTTTTCTTTTATTAAACTTATATTTCAATGCCCTTCGAGGATGGTTAATTTTTAAACCGCTGTCGACCCATTACTCATTAAAAAGGGGATTTTTTCATGATTTTCCCCTTATTAATCCTTACACTCTTCATATGATTTATTAGGCAGTTGGACACATTATTAATAAACGAATGATTTTATAATCCACAGTATTGGAGGTAAAAAAGATGGATTTAATTACTATGATCATTATCGGCATAGTGATATTGATTATACTGGGACTTTCCATAAGGATCGTGAACCAGTACGAAAAAGGGGTTGTTTTTAGATTAGGAAAGGTTATTGGGATTAAAGAACCAGGGCTTCGTCTTATAATTCCCCTGGTGGACAGGATGGTTAAACCATCCCTGCAGATAGTTACCATGCCCATCCCTTCCCAGAAGATCATAACCCAGGATAATGTATCCATTGATGTTGCTGCAGTAGCTTACTTCAAGGTGGTAGATGCTTACAAAGCTGTGGTTGAAATTGAAAATTACAACCGTGCCGTGAACCAGATTTCACAAACCACCGTAAGGAGTGTGGTGGGACAGTTCACCCTGGATGAGGTTCTCTCCGAAACACCCAAAATCAACCAGAAGATTCAGGAAATCATCGACGGGCACAGTGAACCATGGGGTATTAAAGTTACCAACGTGGAGATCAAGGATATCAAATTGCCAGATAGCATGCAAAGAGCTATTGCACTCCAAGCAGAGGCTGAAAGGGAGAAAAGGGCTAAGATCATATCTGCTGAAGGTGAATACCTGGCTGCTGGTAAACTGGGTGAAGCTGCAGACATCATCACCGAACACCCTGTGGCATTGCAACTCAGAATCATGCAGGTTTTGAGTAACATTGCTGCCGAGAAGAACTCCACCATAGTATTCCCTGCACAGTTACTCAACAGTATAAGGGATATTAAAGACTTCCTTGGATCAGAACTGGAAGTAATGGAAAAAGACAAAAAATAAAGCTCAGATGGAAGGAGAATGTTGACTGAACTTATTTAATCAGTTATAACAAACACGATAAGCTCAATATGTCAATTTTCTCCTTACCCCCACAGTAAAGCGCCAGATCCATGGAGCAACATTCATCTGAACATCCCATATTTTTTTTATTCAAGTGATGAAACCTTTTCATATGAATCCACTTCACATGAATATTTTTTTTAATTTAAACCCATTTAAAGACAATTTAATTGTAAATCTGTCCTTAGTGAGATTTATATATTAGATTAACCATCTTCTGATTATATGAGAAATTATCTGGGAAAGAAGGATCTAATATTAATTGCCAATCCATTAGGCATGATAATGCAGGGTATAGGCGCAGTGATACTGATACCCATAATAATAGCCCTGATATACGGCGAACATGATTATATCGGTTTTTTGGTCTTTGGATTGTTTTCAATTGGTTTAGGATCCGTCTTGAGAAGGCTACCCGCTGATTACAACCGATTGAAACTCAAACATGGTATGATTATTGCGTCGTTGGCCTGGTTGTGGGCTGCCCTTATTGGGAGCTTTTGTTTGATGTATTCCACCAACATAGACTTTTTAAATGCTTATTTTGAGAGTATGTCTGCCTGGAGTGGAAGCGGACTCAGCATCTACACCAACGTGGAAATACTGCCCAAATCTATTCTGTTTTTAAGGAGTCTCGAACAGTGGGTAGGGGGCTTAGGAGTAGTCATTGTAGTGATAGGAGTTTTAATACGGCCCGGAACAGCAGCAGCCCGTTTATATAAATCCGAAGCACGTGAAGAAAAAATAAAGCCCAGTATCACCGGCACTGTGAAGACCATCTGGTGGATATACCTCCTCTACACCATCCTGGGAATTGTGCTCTATGTGATAGCCGGTATGCCCCTTTTTGATGCTATTAACAATACTTTTACCAACCTATCCACCGGTGGTATGTCCATTAAAAATGACAACATCGGAGCCTATGGCAGCACCGCAATTTACATTATCACCATGATCTTGATGATCATTGGAGGTACCAGTTTCCTGGTTCATTACAAGGCTTTAAAGGGACGGGTTATTGATGTTTTTCATGACATTCAGTTTCAGGCTATGATAATTATAATTAGCGTTTTTTATATTCTTCTGGTGGTTAATGCTAATTTCACCTCAATGGATTCTGCTTTCTTTGTCATATCCGCCCTGAGCTGTACTGGATCAAATATACAGCCAGTAAGTGCCATGGTTAACTGGTCAGATTATGCCAAGGTGATTATTTTAGGGGCCATGATCATTGGTATGTCCGCCGGTTCCACCACTGGAGCTATAAAACTCATAAGGGTAGTAACCCTGGTTAAAGGATTTTACTGGGAGATCAAGAGGATATTGTCTCCCCAAGGTTCGATTATTCCCCGTAAGATCAGTGGTAAACCCGTGGGAGACGTGGAAATAAGGGAAGCTGGAAGTTATACATTCATATACCTGCTTTTCATATTCGTAAGTTGGTTAGTTTTGCTAAGTTATGGTTTTGGAGGAATAGATTCATTATTCGAAGTGGCATCAGCCCAGGGGAATGTGGGGCTTTCCATGGGAATCGTCTCCTCCACAATGCCAGATTTAGCGGAGATTTTCCTGATATTGAACATGTGGATTGGTCGAATTGAGATCATACCTGCACTGGTGCTGTTAAAAGGTTTATGGGATGTTTTTAAAGGTTAGATTTTTCTAAGGAAAATGACTTATATTTTCATTGGATAAGAAATTTATAAAAAGTTCTATTAAGATAAAAATTATCACTTCTAGCTTAAAAAATCAATAAAGAAGTATTATTATGGATCTTTTCACCCATTTCATTGTGCCCTTTGCAATTTTAACTCTCTTAAAGGTTAAAGGTTTTAATGTTAAAGACAGGCTAGCAGGGGGTTTTGGAGGGATTTCTGTTGATTTTGATGTTATTCTATTTGCGGTTGGTTTCCTTGCCCCGGAACTGTTCATATTCACCCACCGGGGAATAACCCATAGTTTCGTTTTTGGACTGGTGACCGCCATCATATTTATTTACATCATCTCCCGACCCTCGGTAAATGGCTTCATCGGCCATTTAATTCAAAGAGACATTAAGGTCAAATTCAACAAACGAAGTGTTCTTTTAGCATATTTTGGAGTTCTCACCCATCTCTTCCTGGACTTCCTGACCACAGGGGGCATACCATTATTTTATCCATTTTCCCTGACCCGTTACACTGCCAATCTTTACTATTACACTGATCTGATCACTACCATTGTTGCCCTGATGGTACTCATCATCCTTTACCTGCGTCTGGATCCCAAGTACAAAAAAATTGCCCTACTAACCTTCATGATCATGCTCATCTCCTTTGGTGGGATTCGTGGCTACGCCAAAATGGATGCCCTATCCAGTCAGACCATGGGTGATGGTTACAACCATATAACTGCCTATCCCACTCAAGATATGTTCACCTGGACTGTGGTAGAAAGTGACAGTGCCACCAACTACCGGGTTTTCACCTACAACACCCTGCAAAAAGAGTCTTCCAATTTAATGGAGTTTAAGAATCTCACTGTTAAAAACGGAAGCTATCAATCTGCTCAGGAGGCCATAAAATATGCTAACATCATCCCCGATGTGGAGAAATTCCGGTGGAATTCCCCTTACACAGTTATAAACGCGACGAAAACCGGTACTGGTTGGAATGTGACCTATTCTGATATTGTCGGAACACATTATGGACCCGGTGAGTTATCAGTGCTGGTGCCTTAAAATAAATAGTAAAAAGATAAATAATCAGGGGATCTAATGCATTCCTCATAACTAATCTCTTTTAACCTTAAATTAAACCTTAATCCAAATTAATCATTAATAATACCCTGTTGACATGTCACGGGCCAGTTTAACATGCCTGGAGCCATCCTCAACTGCTGGACCATGGCCGGGTAAGAGATATTTGATATTCAGTTTACTCAGTCTTTCCAGGGATTTTCTCATTTGGCCCATATCTCCACCCAGATCCACACGACCAAAACCCCCACCAGAGAACACTGTGTCCCCTGAAATTAGAGTTTCCCCATCATATAGGCATATGCTACCAGAGGTGTGGCCAGGGGTGAGTAAAACTTCAAAGTCATGAATTTTGTCCCCTTCTTCCAGTTTATGGGTTACTTCCATTTTTTCCATGGTTTTTCCGAACATAGTGGCCAGGAGGGCATCTTCATCCCCTTCTTCCAGTGCCCGGGCATCAATAGGGTGCATGGCCACTTCCAGATCCAGATAGCGGTTTCCACCAACATGGTCATAGTGGTTGTGGGTGTTTACAATTAGAGATAGATCATCAACGCTGGATCCTGCTTCTTTAATGGATCTTATGATGTAATCCATGTTCTGACCGGTTCCAGTATCCACGATAACATCTTCAAATACATAGACATTGGAATCATATCCCATTCCCTCAATTACAATGATGTCGTTGATTTTCGGCAACAGTTTCACATCCTGAATAAATAATTTTAGAATATTAGATTGTATTTTAGAAGACAAAATATAAAAAAAGTTAGTGGGGTCACCGGGATTTGAACCCAGATCCTAGGATTTCTCTTGTCTCAGTACTCCAATCGATCATCATCCGATTGGTAATACCTAACGTCAGAGCGCGCGTTTCATCAAAGACAACTGGAGTCCCAGATGATAGCCAGGTTACACTATGACCCCTAATGAATTGGCCTTCATAAATGACCTTTTAAATGGTTTAAAGCCAAGGGAGAGATTTGAACTCCCGTGTAATGGATCTGCAGTCCACCGCTTCGCCTCTAAGCTACCTTGGCTCATTAGATACGTTATGTGCTGTTGCTATTTAAACCTTACGGAGAAAATATTCAAACACTAGAACACGGACAGTTGTGCTAACATCATGCTCAAAAAAGATTTAAATCTAATTACCGGATTTAAATCTAATTAGCCCAAAAAATTACCTTTACATCTTAAAAATCAATGAAACTTTTGATATTATTGAATAACACCAGCAGATAATGATAATTGAGATATATCCATTGATTTAAGAGGGGATAATGACAATTTCTTTAGCCATTGTCTGGGGAGGGTAGGACTCCAGGAAGGGTCCGGTGAACATAACCGCCACCTTATCACCAGTTTTCATATCGGTGAAAGACGCGTTATCACGTTTATTTCCATTTTTCTTGAGTATGACTGTTTCTTTGTTAACTTTAACCGATAAATTATAGGCTTGGCTGTTCCCAGTAATCATTCCTTCAACTAAAATGGAATCTTGAGTGTTATTTTCATCTTGAGGATCAGCCTGGCATATGCCTATTATATTACCATTCATATCTGCTTTTTCTTCTCCAGTTGCAAACATAACCCCGTAAACCACCCCCATCATTAACACGACTAATATTGCAAACAAGGTTATGATCTTCATCTTCTCAAATCCTATTCTTTGATGATTACTGGCATTCTATCCCATTTCTAAGAATTGTATAAGTTAATTCTACTATAAATGGTTTATTACTCATCATCATCTTTCTAGGTTATCAAAAAACTTATTAACATTTCCAGAGATAAAAATAATTCACTTAGGAGGTTTCACATGGCAATAATCCCAGATCCAGTAACTATTCTAAACCTGATTTTTTGTATAATAATCGTTTTCCTAGGTTATTGGGAGTATCGTAAAAAAGAGAGTTTAATTGCCCTTTATATAGCTATAACTTTTGGTCTTTTCGGTGTAGCTCATTTGGCTATAATTTTAGGGGTGAAAAGCTCTGATATTTTCATTCTGACCATCAGATCCATTGCTTACCTAGTGATTATCTACGCATTATATAAAACCGCTTTAGGGCATTGGAATAAGGAATAAAACCACTTTATTAACATTAAATTTTCTTTTTCCAATCTATATCCTAATTTCAATTTTTTTCCACCTATTCAATTTTGTCCTATTCAATTTTGTATTTCCTATCCATTAATCCACTATTTAAATTTTGTATTCCTTATCCAATTCTATTTCCAGCGTTTCATATTTTTCCAGGGTACTTTCAAAGAGTTCATCAAATACTGAGGGTAACTCACTATCCAGCACATTCAATCCTTCCTCGGTGATACCTCCCCGGGTTGCTACCAGTTTAATAACATCATGCAATGTCAGATCGGTGCTATGGAGAAGTTTGGCTGTTCCGTAAAGAGTTTCTATAACCATTTCCTCGGCCTCTTTCCGGGTGAAACCACCCTTTTTCAGGGAGGATTCTGTGAATTTCATCAGAATAAAGGAAATGAATGCCGGGGCAGAGCTGGTTAAATCAGCTCCAAGTGCAAACTGGTCTTCTTCAACTATTTTAACCTTGCCCATGACCTTGAAGATTTCTTCCACAAATTCAGCATCCTCCTCTTCCACCTGAAGATTATGGGCCACTAGAGAGATTCCCTCCTTCACTTCAGAGGTTAAACTGGGAATTACCTTGCTTATCTTGCCCGGAAAAATCTTTCCAAAATTTCCCATGGTTAATCCGGCGGCTATGTATATGATGTGGGTGTTAAGTGAGAGATGATCCTTTATTTCTTCCAGTACTTCTTTTACCATACCAGTATTTACGAATATGAATAGTTTTCGTGATTTTCGTGCTACAATTATGTTATCTGGAGCTATTTCAACCCAGGGATATGATTTCTCTAAATCTTTCAATTTAGGGATAGTGCGGGTGGTGAGGATGAGATCAGATTCTTTTAAAACTCCAGATGAGAGAATTCCCCTGATAATCATACTTCCCATGGCACCGTACCCAATGAATCCAATTTTTTCCATGTATTCTCCCCTTTATTCAATGATCTTAGTTTCTTTAAAAACTAATAATTAAAAATCTGTAATCAGCCATTATTACATATTTATGATAAATTTTGCCGTGCCTAACATATTATTTCATTCCCCCGTAGATGGAAAATATCCCATACTTGTAATAGCAGTCCACTTGAGAGAATCCAGCTGATTCCAGTGCATTTAACTGCATTTGGAGTTTATCAGGATTGTTATCAGGGTTGTCTTTGTACTGTTCTGGCAGATACTCAAAACTTTTCTTAACATCCAGTTTCACCTGGTTTTCCTCTATCCATTCACTCCAGAGCACCCGGTACCAGCTTTCCAGTTCATCTGTGGGGGCCTTTACAGTTTCAATATTTAAAAAAAATCCACCGGATTCCAGATGATCATACAGGTACTGGAAGAGGGATTTTTTTTCTTCAGTGTGGAGGTGGTGGATGGCCAGGGAGGAAACTACAAAATCAAAGTTATGGGGTAAAATGTCATCATCCTGTGATCCATTCTCCAATAATTCCTGGAAGGTTTTATGCATGAAATTCATGTTAGGGTAGTCTGAAAGATTTTCCCGAGCATTTTCAAGCATTTCCAATGAACCATCAACCAGAGTGGCATTGATCTTCTTATCTTCTTTTAATAACTCCATGGTAAGTGCAGCATTGCCACATCCAAGATCCAAAACCTTGACTGGTCTTTTAGATGGATTATTCCCTAAAAAATAGCGGTAAAATGATTTTAATATCGCGAATAACCTTTTTCGTTCCAGTATGTATATGTCTGCGTTTTCCATGAATTCCTTTGCATGTTCTCTTTCAGCCCATTCTGATTTCTCGAATTTACTCATGTTAATCGCCTTCTACATTTAATAAAATATGTTAAACCTCAAATATTAACCTTGCACGCAACATCTTTGAAGCTTAAAAAGATGTTTAAAAAAAATTTTGTGATATTTATAAGAAACTTAAAGAAAGAAAACTTAAGAAAAATAAAGGAAATGATTTAAAAAAATAGTATATCAATTTTTACTACTTTTTAGCAGTTCCCTTGAAGAAATTGTAGAAAAATGTTCCAGAGGGTTCTGCTGTTAAATACAAGTCTTTAATACCCTTATCCCATGTTTGGGGTGTGATGAGTCCTGAAATGATGGCCTGGTCTTTTACTCCCTCTACCATGGCAATTATAGTCTTTTTAATGAATCCATCCACCAATTTGGGTTTACTTTCATCCACATAAACCACCCGGGGATCTATCTGGATATCTTCAAAACCAGCTTCCTTTATGAGGGGGTAAAGTTCTCTTCCCATTAATGGATTGCAGTTTAAATCTGTTTGAACCTTGATCAAGCATTGCCAGGCTTTAACTGCCTCCTCAGTTTCAGGGTAGAAGTAACAGGATCCATGATCTCCTTCAATAACTGTGATGGAACCCCCTTTTTTGAGGACTCTCTTCAAACTTACCAGGGCCCCCACCGGGTCAGGGAGATGCTCCAGAACAAAGCATATGAACACATGGTCAAAGGTTTCATCATCAAATGGCAGTTCCATGATGTCCGCAGTTTGAAACTGGACGTTTGAAATTCCTTCTTTATTAATTAAAGCTTTAGCATGATTTAAGGAGGGTGTTGATATGTCTACTGAAGTTATCCCTGCTTGGGGGCTGTTTCTGGCCAGAGTAATGGTCTGTGCACCCACACCACAACCAGCTTCCAGTACCCTACTTCCCTCCGGATAACTGGTGTCATGATGCATGAGGGGAGCCAGTGTTTTTGCCTGATCAACCAGTCTAATTGCTTCTCTTTCAGAATACCCGTGAACGTAATCTTCTCTCATTTAAAATAACTCCAATAATTAAATAATTTACACCGAATTGATAATTTGCAATTTATGATATTTCATTGAATAGTTAAATAGAGTACTATTTAAAACTTCATAGCATACATATGTACATCCCAATTTGGTGGTGGAATTTAATAAAATCCATATTTAAAAAAATGATTGAAATTAGTTTACCAGTTGAGAACACGGGGGAGAATTTTCATGACTTCTTCTAGGCTTTTTGATAACATTAATATACTTAGAATCCCTTTATCCGGCTGGGAGAATATGTATGGATAATCCTTTTCACCTTCTTCCAGGGGATAGAAAGCCAGACTCGCTTTACCCATGAAAATTGGGCGTCTACATCAGCACGGTTTCCACGAGCATCCAATCTGAACCATCCCCCATCCAAATAAACTGCATTCAGACCGTGAAGAACGAAACCATCTTCATGAGTCAGGGTCTGATAACAGAATCCAGTAGGAATATCCATAAATCTTAAAAGAGCAGCTAATAAATTTGATTTGGCAAAACATATACCCTGACCTTCTTTTAAAACATCTGATGCTTGACAGGTCACTATATCACTTTCAATGTCCAGAGAGTGATGAATTTCATCCCTTATAAAGTGGTAAATGGATTTCGCCATTTCAATCTGTTCCAGACCCTGTGCCAATTCCCAAGCTTTCAGTTGAATTTTGGGATTGTTGTAATCTACTACTTCTGAAGGTTTCAGATACGCATTTGAGTCATCTTTTTGTATTAAAGAAAGCATACACATTACCCATACAAATTCTACTCATTAACCCCCAGTTTTACTATTTACAACTTAAACATTCCATCAAGGATCCTGTACTGGAGGTAAATAATATCATCCTTAATTTTCTCCATACTCTCCAAGTACAGCTTAATTGGAACCTCGTCATCATCCAGATCCGGTGCCTGGAAAATGGAATTTGTTGTGGTGCCTCCCACCAGTTCGGGGTGTATCAGCAGGTGTACTTCATCCACCATTCCTGCGCGGAGTAAAACCCCGTTAAGAATACCACCACTGTCGACTCTTACCCTTTTAACCCTAAATTTGGTGTTAAGTTCTTCAAGGGCATTTTCCAGATCCACTTGCTGGTATCCCACCACCAAATAGTCAATGTAACGCTCATCTAAGAAGTCCAGATACTCAGTGGGTGTGGATCTGCTGCATAACACCAGAATATCGTTGATGTAGGGCATTTTAAGTAATTCGCTCCAGATGCGAATCCGTCCTTTGCTATCTGGAACCACCAGTAACGGCAGTTTATCCTCAGGATCCTTCACTCGGGGTTTGAATGATTCTTCAGATTCTTCAAGTGTTTCCCCGGGTTAACACCAAAGCCCTTTAACACAGTGTTGCTGCCCATTAAAACTGCGTCCACATTCCACTTAGAAGCCAAATCATAATAAAGCTCCACATCTGCATTAAAACCTGTTATTCTCCCGTCTAAACTCACTGCATTGTAAAGGATAACCAGCGGTATCATAATAAAAATCCCCTTTTAATTTTTCACCACTTGATTCTTTATTTATATTTTATTCCAATGTATAACAAGTTAGTAGAAATCTATAACAAATTAGTTAGATCATCAACTGAGTACAGATCATCATTTTCCAGGAGTTTCTCCATTTCATTCATTTTAACATGACTAAGAGCCCTTTCCATACCTTTTAAACTGGAATAAATCAGTAAACTAGGTAAGCTTATTCTAGCCACTCCATATTTTTCAAGATCAGAAATACCGAAGTTTTGGAGATTGTAGGGCATCCCTGCAGCAATGGTAACCGGGCCTTTGACTTCTTGAGTGATGGTCTGAACTTCTTCCAGGGTGGCGGTGTATACTATGAAAGCCAGAGTGGCCCCCGCATCCAGATAGGAGTTAGCTCGTTCAATTGCCACGTTCAAAGCCTCTTCCCTGTCAGGTATAGCTTTTAATGCATCAGTACGGCCATTTATAACCAGATCAGGATTTCCCTCAAATTCAGCTGTCTCCCTGGCCAACATGATCTTTTCTACCATTAGTTCTTGGCCAATAAGTTCCATTGGTCCTGATTTCCCCAGTATCTGATCTTCCAGGTTCATACCCGCTGCCCCCGTCCCCATGAACCTGCGCACAGTTTCAGAGATAGTTCCTGCATCCCCGTATCCATCTTCAGCATCGGCCATCACCGGCACATCAACTGCATTCACTATCTGGCGGGTCCATTCCAGGTTATCCTCCAGAGTAACTTCACTCTCCTTTGAATAAGCAGCTCTTATGGAAAAACTGTAACCAGAACACTGCACTCCTTTAAAACCAGCATTTTCAATCATCCGGGCACTGATGGGGTCAAAGGCATTGGGCATTATGAGAGTTTCTTTATCCAAAATAAAATCTTTTAATAGCTTGCTTTTGTTCAAAGATTCCACCTCTATTTATTTATAATGAATATATCACTAAATGTTTTGATTTCCCCTAAAATAGAGTGGTATGAATTCTTTTTAAAAAAATTTAAGTGAAAATTTTTCATCTATTTTTTTGGGAAGTACTGGTTAACGATTTTTTGAACCTCTTCTAACCATAATATACGTTCCTTTGGGGTGCTACTAGCCACCACCCGGAACATTTTCCGGTGGAAATTCTTTATTCCACAGAAATCGAATACGCAGTCCTTCCATATTTTTTCCAGCGGGTCGCCAAAAACTTGTTTTTCCCTTTCTTCAGGTGTGTTGGATGTGTTGAATACAATGGCTGCTTTTGCTACCAGTAAACCCTCTGGCACTCCTGAACCATCATCTCCCTCTTCAAATTCATAGGCCACACCTGATCTAAGCACACGGTCAGTCCATCCTTTCAATATTGCCGGGGGTTGACCCCACCAGTTGGGATGTATTATAATAATTCCCTGGGCCGTTTTTATCTCCTGACGGTGTTTCAAGACCATTACATCGGATGTTTGCCCGGTGGCTAGTTCAGAACCCTCCAGGAGTGGGTTGAACTCTTCTTCATAGAGGTTGTGGGCATGAACCTGGTGTCCGTTTTTCTTTAAAGTATCTAGGATAGTCTGGTAAATGGCATGATTGAAGCTTTCGGGGTAAGGGTGGGCCAGTATGACTGAGATTTCCATGATATAAACTCCGCAATGTTTTTAAATGGTTATTTTTAGCAGTACTGAAAGGGCTATGAATAATATGAGGTTGTTGATGGCCAGTAACAATCCCATTCCCTGGTTGAAGCCCCCGTGGAATAAGATGCTCAGAGTCAAGAAAATGCTCTGCAACAGGAGGAATGATGCGAAAAATATCAGTCCCAAATTGAATTTTGATTTTATTTCCTTATAGTTCTGCCAGTAAATATAAAATAATCCCAGTAGTAGAGCTATGTTGCCTATTCCAATAATTGCTGCAATGTAAAGTGTCCATAGCTCTGTTGTGATACCTACTGCCATTTTTCTACCTCTCTAAGATTATTTTTCAATTGAGTACGCTTTTTTATTATTTATCCACTATTTCTTTCCAGATTTCCAGGAAAGTCTGGTAGTTTTCTTCCATTTTACTGGTTAAAAAGTACATGGTACCGTATTTCTCCCCGGCTGGTGTGACTATCTCATTTTCTTCAAGAACGTCAATGTGGTACCTTATTGTTTTATAGTCCACATTCAGCATTTCTGCAAGTTGGTTAACATTATAGGGTCTTTGGTTCAGGAAATTTATGATTTTTGCCCGATTTACACCGCCCCTGGTGCCTGCAATCAAATACCATAGCATCCTTCTCATGTTAACCTCTTTTAAAAAAACCCTAATTCCGCCTATCTTTTATTAGAGTTATATTAAGGTTATCAGATTTATGTTTGTATATCCAATTTGGATATGAGAGGCTTAAAAAATAAGCCTCTCTTTAATACTGGTCTGAATAATGGAAGTATATTAAAAGAGCACTGATAAACAAGCCTGCATATACCAAAATAGAGGTCAGTGGATAGACAGTATCTATGTTATTTAAGTATCCTGCTGCTTTTAACACTATTACTTCCGGAACACCCCATGGCGATAGATAACACTTATCCCAGTGATAAACCGCGAAATTAGGAATAGTCCCCGCAACTGAAATTATCATTGCTGGAATAAAACTCCGGAATATTACGGTTAAGAGCAGTGCCAGTGGCACAATTACAAGGGTGGTTACCCCCGCCAGTAGCAAATAACTGGTGTAATCAATTAATTCCGTGTTGGTTATAGTGAAACCCAGAATAATAGCACAGAGAATGTTAGTTAAGGCCACACAAACATAAAATCCAATTATCAGGAGAGATACATACCCTAATTTCCCCAGAATAATTTTTAATCGCGAATATGGAGTAGTCAATATATTTCCCATGGTATGGGACTGGTATTCATGTGTAACCGCGCTTATTGCAATAAATGAAGTAAGCAGCGGTCCAATTAAATACACAAAAAATGCTACCAACCTTCCATAAAAGGAGTGCCAGGTATAAATTCCTTGGGTAATCAGGTCATCCCTTACCATAAAGGTAGCTATGGCAATGAGGATTACAGGAGACACCATCCCTAAAAGTCCTAAACTGTAGATATAAGTATTTTTATACTTCTTATATTCAGATTGAAGCAAATTTATCATATTACAAGCTCCTGTGAGTTTGTAATTCCTAAAAATCTCTCTTCCAGTGTTTTAGAAACTGACTCGAGGTTGTAAACGTTTATTTGATTATCGACCAGTTTTTTATTTATAATAACATTTTCTTCACGATTACAGAATATTTTAAACCCACTATCTATCTTTTCATAATCAAAACCTAGAGATTCGAGTAGTTGACTAGTTTTCTGTAATTCGTCAGTTTCCAGAACCAAGAAGTTTTGTTCATTTGCATTAAACATATTTATACTGCCTTCCTGAATCAGCTTCCCCTGATCAATAATTCCTATATAATCAGCGACCTGCTGTACTTCCAGGAGCAGGTGGCTGGATACAAAAATGGTTATACCCATGGATTGGGAGAGATGGCGAATTAACTTCCGCATTTCTATGATTCCAGCAGGATCTAGGCCATTTGTTGGTTCATCTAGGATGAGTATTCTGGGAGAATGTACTAGGGCATTGGCTATTCCCAGACGTTGCTTCATCCCCAGAGAGAATTTGCCCACTTTTTTAGTATTAATACTTGGATCCCCGCTCAGGCCCACTGTCTCCAGTGACTCATTTATCCGCTCTTCAGGTGCTTTGAACATTTTGGCAGTTATCTCCAGGTTCTCATAGGCGGGAAGGTTGGGGTAAAATCCGGGAGTTTCTATTATAGCACCAATATCTGCCAGGTATTCACTGCGGTTTCTACCGATTTTACGGCCAAAAATCTTAACATTTCCATTATCAGGCCTTATAATACCCATTATCATTCGTATAGTTGTGGTTTTTCCGGATCCGTTTCTTCCCAGGAACCCGTAAACCTTTCCTGCTGGGACCCTGATTTCCAGATCACTTACTGCCTTATAATCACCATAGGCCTTGGTGAGATGGTTGGTTTCAATTGCATAATTCATAATACACCTCATTCTAGCTTTTAGACATTTAAGTTCAAATTAACGAGTAAAGAAATTAAAAATCGTTACTGAACTTTTTTTAATTAATCCATAGCTAAAATGAGATTTATTTAGAATAAAAAGATTTTTCCAGTTCCTTTCCGGATCAGTTCCAGGTTTATTCCAGATCTTTTCCACATGAATGTTAAAAAGAATAGTATATTTTAATATATTCTCCTTAAATTAAAAAAAATGATTTTATTACTCTTTATTTAGTTTATTTCCTTGTTATTTTAACGAGAATGGATAGTGCAACCAGCTGCACCAGATTAACCAGAAATAGGGGTAGTCGGGTACCATGTAATTCTGAAATCTTAACATCAATAGGGATTACCAAGAGTAAAGCAATGAAAATGGTGGATACTATATTTTGAAGTAGAAGAAAAGATGAAAAATACAGTAAACCTATGGTGAATTCTGATTTTATTTGTTTATATGTTTTCCAGTATGTTTTGATTAAAAACATTAACAAAACAATGTTTGCAATTCCCATGGCAACTGCCACAATAATCAGTGATAGACCAATTTCTCCCGTTATCATTGTATCAACCATAAATCATGAACTGTGAATAATAAGGGGATGAAATTCCCCTAAATCCAGAAATTCAAATTAATTCACACTTTTCTCTTCGTATCTTTGATTCTTGTCCAAATAGTTCCTTTGATCCTGTATTTTCCCATCAAGCACGTTTACAATCCTTTCGGCCATGTTTCCCACGTATGGTTCGTGGGTTATCATTACCAGGGTAACGTTTTCTTTTTCATGCAGATCACGCAGGAGTTTCAGGATCACATCTCCGGTCTGGGAGTCCAAAGACCCGGTGGGTTCATCTGCCAGGATTATAGAGGGACGATTCACCAGTGCCCTGGCAATGGCCACCCTCTGGCGCTGCCCACCTGAGAGTTTGGTGGGTATCTGATCTGCCCTGTCCTCCAGACCAACTGCCTTTAAAAGTTCCATTGCCCGATCTTTCATCTGTTTACTGGATAGATCTGTCTCATACATGGGTATTTCCACGTTTTCCAGGACTGTGAGGTTGGGTATCAGGTTATGCATCTGGAAGACGAATCCAATCTCCTTGGAACGGAATTCATTCAGTTGGCTGGTTTTCATGAGATCAATACCTGCCACTTCAATGGTTCCTTCATCAGCTATATCCAGGGCTCCGATCATGTTGAGGAGGGTTGATTTCCCGGAACCAGAGGGCCCCATTATGGAAACGAATTCTCCCTCCTTCACTTCCAGGTTGAGGCCGTTTAATGCTTTTATCGTCCCATCATCGTAGCTTTTTTTAAGGCCCCTGATTTCGATGATGTTCTTTCCATTGTCCATAGTTCCATCCTCATGATTTTGATTATTCATAGCGCAACGCCTCGGTTGGGGATAAACGGGATGCTCGGTATGCCGGGTATAATCCTCCGATTATTCCCACTGCAAATGCAACCACGAATGCTTCCAGGAATATTTCCGGTGCAAAGGATGGTTGTATGGTTCCTCCAAATGAAAAGGCCAGCAAAGTCACCACTCCAACCACTGCGATTATGGTTCCCACCACTGCGGCGATTATGGTTAAAACCACGGATTCACCCAGAATCATTCCCAGGATCCTCCTTTCTTTCCATCCTACTGCTTTTAAGACACCAATTTCCCTTGTTCTTTCAAAAACTGACATTATCATGGTGTTTATCACTCCCACACCACCGATTATAATTGCCAGGAGGGAAATAGCCCATGAGGCTGCATCTATGGTGCTGAGTGCACTGTTCATTCTGCCGGCCATTGCTTCGGCAGTGGTAGTGGACAGTTCATTGGGATAGGCTGTTTCAATTGATTTACTTACCTCAGTGGTGTTGGCATCCTCATTGATCTTCACGGCTATGGTACTAACTGTATTGTTATTGCTGGTTAAGTTCTGTAGTGTGGTGAGGGACATGAAAACTCCACCATCAGTCATGAAGCTTCCAGTCTCATATACTCCAGTGATGGTGAAATCCTTCCCGAATAAGTTTATAGTATCTCCCACGCTCTTGTTAAGATCTGTAGAAGCAGTTTTACCAATTATTACTTCATTTTCGCTGGTGCTGGAGTATAAGGATCCAGTTACGTTTTCAATTCCAGCAAGGCTCAGTTTACTAGGATCCATACCAGTCACTGAAAACCCACCAAAACTGCCCGAACCCCCAGATCCTGCACTGGTAGTACCAGTCCCGGTCGATGTTCCAGTCGAACCTGTAGATACTGATGAACCGCTGGTGGAGGTGTTAGTTGCCTTCAGTAGCCCGGCAGTTTCCTTCACTCCAGATATGCTCTGTATATCTGCAACCCGGGTTTCATTGATCCGTCCCGATCCAAAATTACCAGAACCAGTTTGCATTACATTAATTTCAGCAGCTCCTGCTTTCAGGGTGCTGGTTGTTGACTGTTTAAGACCACCTGTGACCATACCCAGGGCCACGATGACCATGATTCCAATTGCAATCCCCACAATTGCAAGGGCACCTCTTGTTTTATTCCTAAAGGGATTTTTTAGGATCAACTTTAAGTACGACATAGTTCTTTCTATTTAAGTGAATTATTAAATGCTTATGCCGAATTCAAGCATTAATCATGCAATAATCATACATAGATTGTGCACAAATTCGCCCAATCTAACATTCACTTACTAAAAATTCACTAAATCCTACTCTAAATTACCTATTCACGCGTAATTTTAAAGAGAATGGATAGTGCAATGAGTTGGACTATGTTTATCAAAAATAAAGGCAATCTTGGCCCACCAATCTCAGATCCATGGAATTCTATTGGTACGAAAAGGGGCAGGGCCAGGAAAATAGTGGAAACCATGTTCTGGAAGAGAAGGAACGTGGAGAAATACAGTAGGCCTATGGTGAATTTGGATTTTACTTGACGGTAAGTTCCCCAGTATGAATATAATAATCCCAATAAAAGGCAAACATTTGCAATTCCAATTGCCACTGCTACAAAGATTACCACACTACCAAACTGCCCATATTCTGCCAATACCATCTTTTAACCCCTTACCTAACTCACCAGATATAGAATTTTAGTTTATTTTAATTCTTTCCAGATTTCCTGGAATGTATCATAATTTCCTTCCATTTTGTCAGTGAGGAAATACATTTCCCCGTACTTATTCTTACCAGTAGATGTGATGACGTTATTTTCTTCTAAAACCTTAATATGATGCCTAATTGTTTTATAATTTAAATTTAATTCTTCTGAAAGCTGATTAGCATTGTAAGGCCTTTGGTGTAGTGCCATGATTATTTTAGCACGGTTAGGTCCTCCAGTTGAGCCGGCGATTAACCACCAAAGCAGCTTCTTCATGCGATCACGTTAGTTCAATTGATTATAAGAATGACTAAGTTTAGTATGATTTCAATTACTAAAATATCATTCTATTGTAATGCACCCAATATAAAAGTTTAATTCATCAAAAAAAGCCCAAACGCACTATGATTATCTGCTACGATTACAGATCCAATACCATGAATACATCTTCACCAGGACCATAATCACCTTGGGCGAATTCATCTATAAAATCTGTTTTATAATACTCACAGGGCACTAGTTCCTTTTCCATGAACCCTACTTTCTTATAGGATTTAATGGCTACTTTATTGTGTTTTGAAGGGCGCATTATCACTTTATCATATCCAAATCCCCTAACCATGCCAGCAAGCACCAATATGGCCTTTGTCCCATGACCATGGCCGATGTAGCTGAGCCCCTTTAACCATATATCAAATTCTGTGATTTTATCTAAAAGATGGAACGATGTGTAGGATATAATCCCCAAATCCTCAGTTATACCTTCCTTTTTGCATATTATAAAACAGCACCCATCCTCTAGCTGGGATCCATCAAAGAAATAATCCATATAATCCTTTTTAAAGTCTTTGTAGGAGGGTATGTTCCCTGATGTATGACCCTGTAACTTGTTCAGGAAATCTGAAAAGTCTGAATAATAAAGCCACTGGTAGGCCTTTTTTCTGTCCCCGAGAGTTGCTTTTCTAAGTTTTATCATTCCAATCACAGTTAAATTATTTACCAAAATCAATTGGTGTTTTTAAACTTAATTATTGTTTTATGAACTCAATCTAGGTCAATTTATTTGTTATTATGTTTCTTCATGACCGCTCCTTCCATGCTAAAAGTAAATTCTTAAAACCTATTCATCCTCACTCACCTTTAAAAATAGGGTCAAAACTATGAATTCACATCCTAAAAATAATAATGGCCCCATGGTGCCAGTACAACTTTTAGACAAGTATGGTAAGAAATAAGCAGTAAATAGCAAGTTTTGGAGTAGGACCATTAAAAATAACAGTATCAGACTAATGGTGAATTTTGATTTAACTTCCCTGTATTGTCCCCAGTAGATGGGAATGATCATTGTTATACAGATTATGTTTGCAACGCTGGTTACTATGACAGCAAACTGGAATATGTGCGGTGAAATCAGCACAGCCTGGAAAATCATCCCCCCAATTGGGTTAAAGACTGAATGTAATGAATTTAAGTACATATTTTAACCTGAAACTCTAATTGTAAAAGATTATGAGAATGATACCCTGATCTATTTTTTTTTATTCAGAATTTTATTCAGAGCAAAAAAATGATTAAAAAAGTTAATAATTGTCAGTAGGCAATTAAAAACTTTTTATTTTTCATCTACTTTGATCTTACCGTCTTGCATATGGATTATTTCATCAGCGAAAGCGGCAGATGCCTGGTTGTGGGTTACGATTACAATGCTCACTCCATCATTCCGGTTTAGATCCTGCAGCACCTGCATTATGGAATTGGCATTTGCAGTATCAAGTTCTCCAGTGGGTTCATCAGCCAGGATGATTGATGGATCATTTATAAGAGCTCTGGCAATTGCTACTCGCTGTTGTTCTCCACCGGAAAGCTGGTTGGGGAATTTATGGTACTTATCATGTAAGCCCATTTTATCCAGAATCATTTTTGCTTTCTCAGAATCCTCATGGATCATGGGTAAAGTGACATTTTCCAGGGCAGAAAGCTGAGATAGCAGATTGAATCTCTGGAATATGAAGCCAATCTCATTTCTCCTAAGAATTGCCTGCTCTTTGACCGATAATTCACTGGTTTGCCTTCCTTTTATCCGGAATAGACCTTTAGAAGGAATATCCAGTATCCCTGCCACGTGCAAGAATGTGGATTTACCAGATCCCGAGGGCCCCATGACTGCAGTGAATGAACCTTCTTCCAGGGTCAGGTTTAAACCTGCAAGGGCATTTACATCCGAATCACCCATGTGATAGATTTTCCAAACATCTTCAAATTCAAGTATATGATTAGTCATTCCTCAACGCCTCCACAACTTGTAGTTTAGAAGCTTTAGTGGCAGGATAAAGTCCTGCAAGTACGCTTAAAATGGTAGCACCAGCAATAACTCCTAAAATTAACCATACAGGCATCATTCCAGGAATATAGTCGGCTAGATTCAGTGCATTGGCAACTACATATATTCCAATAATTCCCAGGATCACACCTATAACTCCTCCAAAAAATCCTAAAAGGCCTGATTCAAAGAGTATACTTCCTTTTATTTCCCAGTTAGTGAAACCAATAGCTTTTAATACTCCCAGTTCCCTGGTTCGTTCCATGACACTGATTAACATGGTGTTGATCACACTTATGATTCCCACCAGTAATGCAATACTGGCTATAAATCCCATGAAGAGCAGGGCCTGATCAGTCATTTCCTGGATTTCCTTCACCTTATCGGATTTGGTTTCCACTGAAACTCCACTTAACTGTTTTTTAACTTCATCAGCAACGGTTTTAGGGTCTCCGTTGGTACTGGCATAGATAACAGCTACCTGATCACCAGCCATCTGCCTGGCTGTTGTTTGGTTTATGTAAACGTAAGGCGCCTGTGCTTCTTTAGATATTCCAGTCACAGTTAATTCCTTGCCTTTGACTGTTATTTTACTTCCAATACCATAACCAAGCTTTTCAACAGCAACCTGGTTAACTACAACACCTTGCGTTCCATTTATTATTTTAGCATCCTTCCAGTTATTGACTCCCTCGAAAAACAGTTTGGTGCTATTCATATCCTCTGAGAAAGCAGTTACTTCACGGAAATCGTGAAGATTGGACATGTTCTCCACCTTGGATATGGTTTGACTATCCATTAAATAAGATCCAGAGGTAGATTCTGGAGAAATTGCTATATCATACATGTAAGCATTGGTTTCATCCTTAATAGCCGTGGTTGTCCCGGCAGTTAGCCCCAAAAGTACCATGAGCATTGCGGCACCTATTATTATCCCCAGCATGGTCAGGGCACTTCTGAGTTTTCTTCTTCTAATGTTGTTTAATGCCAATTTATAGAGATCCATTCTTTCACCTCTAATAATAGAATAACAATCAGGCCGAGAAAATATCGGACTTAGATTTTGTTATATAAGATCATATGAAATTTAAATAGATTTTAAAGCTATTTAATCCATTAAAACAATTTAATCACATATTTATTCATAAGTTCAATGTCCCTCCAGCAGGATTAATGAGGCGGTAAAAAGCGAATTTACTGATTTTTTTATTAATCCAAATCCCCACTTTCATCGGGACACACGATCCTTAGAAATTCTGTATTTATACCATAACTTGCAAGATTACCTCCTTTTGAATAATTTCTCGTTATCGGTTAATCTAATAATAGTTTAAACCTTTAAAAATAGTTATTCCAGAATTTAACCTCATTTCCCCCGTTTTTTATTCTATTTCGCCCGGAATTCCCTAAAAATTACACCCAAATTCACCCAGAATGTGAGTGAAAGTTCAAAAAAAATAGAAAACTACAGATTAAATTAAATCGCGTTTAAAATCAGTTATTTAAAAAAAATCATCCCATACTACTAAATTATATTAAAAATAAGTAAATTATTTGGGAAAAATAGCAGGGCAACAGACATTAAATAATGAAAAAAGAATATGGTTCTCTTGAAACATTAGATGATAAGGAAGGCATATCCATCAATGATGAATTGCCTCTGCAGGGACATTGTCCGCCACGTAGTAAATGTTAGTACTTGATCCTCTAAATTCTTCCCATATCTTCAGGAAAACATCAAAATTTTCTTCCATTTTATCAGAGAGGAAATACAATGCACCGTATCCTTTACCGGTAGATATAACTATGCCATTTTTCTCTAAAACTTCAATATGGTACTTTATGGTTTTATAGTTAAGAGAAAGCCTTTCTGCAAGCTGATTTGCATTGTAAGGCCTATTTCTTAACTCGTCTATGATTCTAGCGCGGTTCAATCCACCTTTAGTGCCAGCCAGTAACTTCCAGAGAAATTTTCTCATAGATTAAACCCCCTATTCCGATTTATCATATTAAAAATCCCTTTTCCGTCCTTTAATAATTTTTAAATTCAATTTCAAGTATTTAATCATCAATTCATAGAACCATTTAGTAATGTACGCCATTAACACTACTAAAATAATTCCTCCAGCTGTCAGGCCGATTCCACATAATACTACCACCAAAATATTCAAAATATCATTACCTGGTGAATTGATAAAGGTTGGGATAGCTAATTGAGGAATGATAAGATGTAAAAAGGGTAATAAAACCCAATATATCCCTGTAAAGATAATGATAAATCCGGCTACAAATAAGATCAATATAATTACTG
Organism: Methanobacterium sp.; assembly: GCF_016217785.1. NCBI lineage: Archaea > Methanobacteriati > Methanobacteriota > Methanobacteria > Methanobacteriales > Methanobacteriaceae > Methanobacterium > Methanobacterium sp. Next base: position 83,391 of record NZ_JACRGA010000016.1, on the reverse strand, counting down.
CAACCACCAGGACTGGTATTGCTACAAATATCAGATTAAAAAGACCTAACCCCATTGTTGCCAGTATTGCCCCAATTATACTGCCAATTGAGGGTTTATTCTGAGCAATTTTAACCATATTGTCTGCTTTAATCTGTCTAGCAACGTTTTTAGGGTTGCCCAGTGCCTTTGAAATTTCTTCTTCAGTTCTACCTTTCTCCAAGCCTATTGCAAAGTGCTCTTCATAATCCGAGATTATGTCTTCTCTGTCCTCCTTTGGAAGTTTTCTCAGGAGTTTGCTGAGCGCTTCAAGATATTCTTTTTTATTCATCCTTAATATCCCCCAAATTATTCGTAATTTCAGAATTCAATAAATTATTTACACCAATAGAGAAGTTCCGCCATTCTTCAACTAATTTTTCCTTTTTTTCTTTCCCCAAGTCAGTTAACTTGTAATATTTTCGGGGAGGGCCATCTTGGGACTCTTTTAAGTATGAAATCACGAACCTCTCCTTTTTTAACCTTTTGAGAAGGGGGTAGATGGTTCCCTCGGAAATGGAAATGTTCTTCGAGATTTCATCCACCATCTCGTAACCGTAACAGTCTTTTCTGTCAAGTAGGACCAAAACACACAGTTCCAGTACTCCTTTTTTAAATTGAGTATTCATGATTATCACTGCATCTTACAAGGTACTGTATAATGCAAGGTACTATTTATAGTTTTAGACTTGACCAGATTGGCATGATCAGGTGAAGATTTTTTCCTCACAGGTCTCGTTAATATAAAAAAGAAGTCACATGAAAACTAAAAACCAAATGTGACATATATACCTCATATAATGGCCCTAAAAACTTTAGAAATGAGTTATTTTAAGGATTAACTGAAACTCATTATTCAAATCATTAATGAAATCGCATTATCCCCTGAAAATGATTCTTCAACTATTCAAATCATAATCCTATTGATTCAAATAATCTGATGTAGATGATAATGATTTGACAGTTACTTCTGAATTCTTCTTAATTACAAATTCGCTGAGGCCTATCTTTGATTCATTATTTTCCCAATGGTAAGTGTAACCTAATCTTGTCCAGGGGAGTCTTTTGGTGAAATAGGAGTATTTAGTGTTATTTATGAACCATATTTTATAGGAGAGATCTGTGGAATTGGGGAAGTTTAACTGGGCTACAGTATCGTTTATCTCATTATCAGCTGAAGGTCTAAATAGATCAGTAGGTTTAACCCATAATTCCACGAAATATGAGTTATTTGTATTTGGGGGTAGACCTAATAGCTGGGCAACCTGTAATTTCAGGTCTTCATCAGTCGTTGGGTTATTGGTAAAGTAACTCTGAATTTCAGGGTAAACTGTCACCCATGTATCACCCCACGAAGTCCTTACACTCTGCCCCACAGGATAACTAGAAGGATATTTCGTCCATGCAACCATTAAAACTCTTTTATCTGCTCCTTCACCCTGCCAGGATAATTTATTGTTGGATTCAGCAATAGGGGTAAGATTATTATAGATATCACTTTCATCAGGAAGCATGGCATTAAATACCGCCCCTCGATAAAATAAATCATAACAGGGGCAGTTATCTGTTGCGTATGAACCAACTGTCAGAACTAAAACCGAACCAAACAGCAGGAACAGTAGAGATCTTTTAATTTTCATACCACCATTATTATTTTTTTAATAAACTTTTTATCCGACCTTTTTTTTGAAACCTTAGCCGAATTTAAGGCATTTTCTAATATTCGGCTATAACCAGTATTTCAAAGTCTTCAGTGGTCAAAGGATTATCTCTGCTGAATTCACCTAACTTACATCCATAAATATCAATTTCATTAAAACCGAGTGATTTAAGAAGCCAAGTGATCTCTGAGGGCACATAGTATCGTTCATTACAGTTTAATGTCATTTTATTTCCATCATCATCTTCAGTTTCCAGCTGGTACTTGTCCCTGAAGGTCATGAGGTCAAATGTGTTTTCACGGTTGGTTGAATAATTGGAATTGGCATTTATGAAATCCTTAACTGAATGGAACAAAGGATAAAGTCCATTGAGGGTTGTGAAGATTAATTTTCCATTATTATTTAATGAACGGGCCGCACTTTCTAATATCTGGAAGTTCATTTCATCGGTTTCCATGAGTGGAAATGCACCCTCACATAACATGATAACCAGGTCAAATTCCCCTTCAAAGGGAAGGCTTCTGGCATTACCTAATCTAAAATCTATTTCCACCCCAACCATACTAGCCTTTTCTCTGGCCCTATTTAACATATTTTCTGATAAGTCAACACCAGTGACATGATAACCTCTTTTAGAAAGTTCAATGGCATGCCTACCTGTTCCACAGCCAACATCCAGTATTTTAGAGGATTTATCATGATTAATCTCTGACTCTATAAAATCAACTTCCCCCATGGTTCCCTGGGTGAATGATTCGTTTTCATATTTTTCTACGTAATTGGTAAATAGCTCTTCGTACCATTGCTTCATTTCTGACACCTAATCTTAATAATCTGATTATAGCATGTATAATCGGTTCATAATTAAAACAGTGTTATTCTAGGAGAGTATTATCTCAGATATTCGATATTTATATCTGGATTTAAGGCAACACCCGGTTTTGCCAATAGCTCCACAAATCTGAAACCCTTTGAAGGGTGGAAGAGATTGGCTGATGCGCAGCTTTTAAGAACCCATAAAGTATCCAAACCCATTTCTGTCCCAGCGCAAGCCAATACCAATTCGTCTTCAGGAATCACCCCTGCATCAGTTGCCATCAAAACGGCCTCCATTGTTACCAGCGTACCTGGGGAGATTAGTTCCAGTGTCTTGGCCATTACATCCAGTGAACTTGGTCTTTGTAGGTGTAGTCTCATGGAAAAAGTTGGTCCAAAAAGAGGGATGGTCCCACGAACAATTTCAACATTCAATCGATCCAGTTGAACTTTGTTTTCAGATGTTATGTTCATAGGCACCTGTTTTAAACCTTTCTTAACCCATTCATCACGTGCTTTTCTGAGTTCTGGTATTTCAGCGAAGAGATCTTTATCCATCTCCTCCACTTCCCAGTACATGCCCTGAGGACAGGTGACACAGACTATATTCTTATCTTTCAGGGTTTCTGCAATCTTAACTGCACTACTCCCAGTGACCGAAGCAACTACCACTGTTTCATATTCAGATGATGCTTTTTTAAGGATTTTTATCAGTTTATCAGTGTTCACCGGACCCGGTCGTTTGAAAACTTTCATATAAACACCCCATATTTACTTAAGATTATCCATTCATATTTTCACTCAAATTCAAAGATGGTCTTTTCAAATAAAATAAATAAACTGGAATGTTAATAACCTACCCCCTGAAGTCCAACCCCCATTTCATAAATTCTCATCTTTAAAAAGCACATGCATCTATTTCAATTCTAATTTCAGGATTACTGAATCATCATTACGTTGAAAGACCTTGAAATCATTCTTCTCTAATACTCGGACTGATGAAATATTATCCACTTCAGTTTCGGCCCTGATTATTTTAACTCTTTTATTATCTATTTTAAGCCATTGAATCAATCCGGCTATGGTTTCCGTCATTATACCTTTATTTCTATACCCGTAGTCTGTTCCGTATCCAATTTCAACTTCTCCATTTCCATCAGGTTCACCATGGAAACAGATCCCCCCAACAATTGCCCTTTTATTTTTCTCTATAATGATCCACATTGTATAAAACAAAGGATCTTTATTTGAATCTTCTATGTTAGGTAGCAGATCATTTATTATTACTTCTTTGGTATTTTCATCAGCCAATGTTTGCGAAGGTAGCAAACCCAGGTCTTTAGCCAATTCTTCTGGTGAATCAATATGTTTTTTTAATTCATCACAGGTTAATGGCATAATTGTTAATCGTTTAGTTTTAATCATACTTACTTTCTGTGGGGTTTTTAAAGAAGGCAATTTTTTCCATAAAAATGCAGAATTTCCATAAAATAGGAGGTGTTGTTTTAATGCGTTAATTAAAAAGGTTGTTAATTAAAAAAGTTCATCACCACTTTGATGGTCGAAGGCTGGGTGCAAATCAAAACGTACAACCCCTACCACTGCTTTTCCCTTCACAGCCCTGGCAATCCTGGATGTTCCTTCACTTCCAAACCCAGCACATAGTTCTATGGCTGTTATTCCATCTGCAACAAGGTTTAGGGCAACATTTTCTGCTTCATCATAGTTTTTCACACCCACCACCGAAAGTTCAATCACTGGCGAATCAATTACTGCACGATGCTGGTCAGGATCGTTTTCCGGTGCAATGAATATGAATGCGGCTTTAGTTGACATGATCTTTATTTAATAAAACATACCCTAATAATGTGCCGTTCGAAAAAAAGTGAACATAAATGAATAATATGAATGAAACTATTATTCATTGAAAAAATTTGTTGAAAAATCAAAAAAAATAAATTATTCAGTATGAAAATTATTTCAGTTTATTAAGGAGGGTCTTATACTACATGTTATACCGAAACTTTGGAAAAACCGGTAGGAAAGTTTCAATACTTGGATTTGGGTGTATGCGCCTCCCCATACTGGAGGGCAACCCTGAAAAGATAAACGAACCCCTGGCAACCCAGATGCTTCATTACGCCATAGATCATGGTGTGAACTACGTGGACACTGCCTATCCCTACCACGGTGCCACCGCAACCCAGGGAGGTATGGGTGAGATCCTGGTTGGAAATGCCCTTAAAAATGATTACCGGGACAAGGTTTATCTGTCCACCAAGTTACCAAGCTGGCTTATCCAGAAAAAAGAGGATATGGATTATTATTTAAATGAACAACTCAGACGTCTTCAAACTGATCATATTGATTTCTACCTCCTGCACGGTCTGGGCCACAGTACCTGGGAAACACTGCAAGAACTGGATGTTTTCCAGTTTCTGGACTCTGCACTGGATGATGGTAGAATAGGATACGCTGGTTTTTCATTCCATGATGAACTTAAACTCTACACTGAAATTGTGGACTCTTATCCCTGGAGTTTTTCCCAGATTCAGTACAATTACATGGATCAGAACTTCCAAGCAGGAAGACCTGGACTGGAATACGCAGCATCCAGGGGTTTGGGAACAGTTATCATGGAACCACTGCGTGGTGGTTGCCTTGCAAAGAACATCCCCCCAGATATTAAAGCCATATGGGAAAGCGCCCCAGTTAAAAGAACACCAGCAGAATGGGCTTTACGTTTCCTCTGGGACCAGAGCGAAGTGGATGTGGTTTTAAGTGGTATGAGTGCCATGGAACATGTTAAAGAGAATATCCAGATTGCCGAGGAGGGTCATGCCCATAGTTTAACTGATGCTGAGAGGAATCTGATCCAGGAAGTTCAGGAGGCTTACCAGGCCCGGACCCATGTTGGTTGCACTGCATGCAATTACTGCATGCCCTGTCCGGAGGGTGTGGATATTCCCCTGAATCTGAACCTGTTGAATGATGTTTATCTATACCAGAATATGGAAAAACCCTCTGGAAATTACAAATTCCTGAAAGCTAAAAGGGGTAGTGCATCATTCTGCACAGAATGTGGGGAGTGTGAAGAAAAATGCACCCAGAACATAGCTATACGCAGGTATCTCAAGGAGACTGTGGAAACATTTGAAAAACCTTAGAAAAAATAATGAATGAATAGAAAATGGGGGGATACTATGGTAAATAATTATCATATTAACCTTGAAGAGTTTCCTTTGAATAAATTCAAACGGGAATTAAAGGATTCTGAACCTTTACCCAGCAGGAAAATATTGAAAGACAATCTTGATGAGAGATTTGAGGTTTTAAAGGAAAATGGAGTTTGTAACCTCCAGGATCTTGTTAATTTATTGAAAACTCCTAAAAAGGCCCGGGAGTTTGCGGGAAAATCAGACTTACCTGAAGATTATCTTCTGATTTTAAGAAGAGAAGTTAACAGTTACAATCCCAACCCAGTTAATCTGGACAAATTCCCTGGTGTTGAAGATGAAACTCTTACTAAATTAAACAGTGCCGGAATTAAGAACACTTCTCATCTATTTAGAAGAGTTAAAACCGTGGTTGATAGGGAAAAGTTAGCTACAGAGCTTGGAATAAAGGATAGTACGCTCTTGAACTGACAAAATTAACAGACATGGTGAGGATTAAATGGGTGGGACCTGTTTTTGCCAGGATTTTCCTGGATTCTGGTGTGGATACTGTGCAGAAAGTGTCAGAGGCGGATGCGAAAACATTTTATAAGAAACTGATTGAAATTAACAGAGAAAAAAATTATACTAAAGGCACATTCACAGAAAGCGACGTTGAACTGTGTGTTAAAGTTGCGAGTATGGTGCCTAAAGTAATAGAATACTAAACTAGGATAAAATACTAAAGTATGGTCCTTTTTTTATCCTTAATTTCTATTAAATCATAATGTTTTTATATAGTTAGTATACAAATTAATATTACTTCGATAGTTATCGAATTATAGAATTGATCATGAGCGTATCCCCATGGACACCCAGAAAATGGCGAAGGTTTTTAAAGCTCTTTCCAACCCCAACCGGTTAGAGTTATACTTGCAAATTGTAGAAAAACATGAAACCAGTTATGAAACTAACTGCGGATGTTTAATTAATGAGATAAGCAAATCACTGAACATCGGCGCCCCTACTGTTTCTCATCACCTTAAAGAGTTATCCAACGCTGAATTAATCTTCACCGAGAGAAAAGGTAAATATTTAGTGGCTAGAGTTAATGAAAAAATGGTTAATAAAGTTAATGAACTTTTAAAGCTCCATAAATGTGAATCTTAATTTTATTTTTAAAACTCAATTCGAAAGTTGTCAAATTGATAAAGTGTATAAAAAGTTGATTAAAAAGGAGGAAGTTTAAAATGAAAACCGCAATAATTTACAAGTCCATACATCATGGAAACACTAAAATAATTGCCGAAATACTGGCCAACTCGTTAGAAGGAGATTTATTTGATTTAAAAGATGTAAATCAAGATATTATCAGGGAATATGATTTAATTGGCTTTGGTTCTGGAATATATTATTTTAGACCCCATAAAAGTTTGAGAAAATTTGTAGAAAGCCTGGATGAAGTGAAAAACAAAAAAGTATTCACATTCATCACCAGCGGTGATGGTAAACCAAACCAGTGGTTAAATAAAAAATTATCCAGTAAAGGTTTCCAAGTCCTGGGAGATTATAATTGCAAAGGACTTGATAGTTATGGACCCTATAAGTTGATAGGAGGACATAATAAAAGCCATCCCAATGAAGAAGACTTCGATAATGCTCGAAATTTTGCAAAGGGATTAAATAAATACTTTGATGTGGATTAAAAGTAGCCTGATTCCTATGTATTGAAATTGCCACTATCGTCTGCACCCAGTTTTCAATAAAAGGGAATTATGTCATGAACTTTAACATTCCATAACTGGTTTAAAACAATGCACTGAATTTTTGAACCAGTTCGTTTATGTCTTTTTCACGGCTGCCCCTCCAAACTATGATCCCAGTTCCCAGGATTGTTCCGCCTTTGGACTGGCAGAGTTTTTTCATCTGGGATATGGCCTGGTTTCCACCGGTTCTGTGGAATGGTAAACCTTTGGTAACATAACAGGCTATATTCTTATCCTGAAGCGAAGGAAGCTGCTCCAAGTAGGCCTTCATCGCGGGTGCCAGGGAGAATGCGTGTACTGGGGAGCCAAATATCAGGGCATCGTATTCCTGGATGTCCGGTTTATTCTGAAAAGTTATATCATTTGAATTTGATTTCACTTTCCCGGCGGTTGTTACCCGTTCAATATTTACTGAATGTCCTGCTGCCAGGAGTTTTACCTGGAGACTCTCCGCCACAGAATATGTATGTTCAGTCTGAGAATAGACTATTATTCCAATTTCCATAATTTATACCCCCTTTACCTGCTTCTATTGGATGATGTTTGATGTATATCCAATGAATTTTTTTACATTACCATCTATGTATTCCATCCTGCTTAATTCTTAGGTTTAATTTCTTTAACATCACTGGTTCTAGGGAGACTCTTATTATTAATTCATGAAAGGGTTGTATGATCATGACTCTACTAGTTTTCAGGGAAACTTATATATTCTATGACTATATAATTATAAATAGTCATAGAGTTTTAATGTGTTATAGGAGATTAGTTATGCCCAGGCCATGGAGTGAAAAGGAAAAGGAGATCATCAAAAAAAACCTTTTAGTTGAAGCCAGAAGACTTTTTGAAAAATATGGTCTTAAGAAAACAACCGTGGATGAAATTGTAAGGGCAGCGAATATATCCAAGGGATCATTCTACATTTTCTACCAGTCCAAGGAAGAACTGTATTTTGATGTTTTGGAAGAGGTGGAACGTGAATTCAAGGATAATATGTTTGAAAAGGCGTTTAATCCAAGTATGAACCGTCGTGAAAGTTTTAAATCTTTTCTTAATCAAATGATTGAATTATTGATTACCATGCCCTTATATAAAGAGATAACTTCTTCCAATTACGAATTACTCCTGCGAAAGCTCCCTGAAGAAACTCTGGAAAAACATGTGAAACGTGATCAGGAGGATGTTTCCAAGTTTTTTAATTACTGGATGAATCAGGGCTGGATGAAAAAAGTGGACATGGACGCCATTAATGGCCTTTTTTTATCCCTGATACACTTTGTTATTCATCGGGATGATTTTAAAGGAAGCAATTTTGAAGCTGCAAAGGATTTATGGATTGACGCCCTGGCGAATTATCTAATAATTGAAGAAAACAAGGCAAAATAATAGAAATTTTTACGAGGGGTGTTATCATTGAAAACAACCATTGAAGATGGGATCATCCGAACCAATAACCTTTCCAAAAATTATGGTCCAGTGAAAGCTGTGCAGGAGATATCTCTTAATGTGAATAAGGGAGAGATATACGGATTTCTGGGCTTGAATGGTGCTGGTAAAACCACAACCATCCGAATGCTTCTGGGTATGATAAACCCTACCACCGGGGAATCCTATTTAAAAGGGGAAAAAGTTCATGCTGGAAGCCATGAACTGTGGAACAGTGTGGGTTATCTGGTGGAAATACCTTATTCATATCCCGAACTGACAGTACGGGAAAATTTAGAGATCACCCGCCGTTTACGTTTTATCAAAGATGCAAGTACAGTTGATTCTGTTATTGAAAAACTTAAGCTAACCCCTTACCAGGATAGAAAGGCAAAAAATCTTTCTTTAGGAAATGCTCAGCGGTTAGGGCTTGCAAAGGCCCTGATACATAATCCTGAAATTCTCATCCTGGATGAACCCTCAAATGGACTAGATCCTGCAGGTATTGTTGAAATAAGAGAACTTTTACGCGACCTGGCCTTCAATAAAGGAGTTACTATATTTATTTCCAGCCATATACTGGGTGAGATCTCCAGGATCGCCACCCGTATAGGAATTATCCATAAAGGAAGACTGATTCAAGAAATGGATGCAGAAAAACTACATCAACTTAGAAACAGGAGCCTTTTAATTGATTTAAAGGATAAAAATGGTGCAATTGCACTTTTAGTCAATGATGGTTTTAATGCAACTGTGAATGAGGATGGATTAATTGAAATTACCAGCAAAAAGGCGGTTCTTCGTCCGGAAAATGTGAATTTAAATTTGGTGAATGCGGGGTTTCCACCGTCAATGTTAAAGGTGGAAGAAGAAGACCTTGAATCCTATTTCCTGAGGATCATTAGCGAAGAGGGGGTGGTGTGAATGAAAGGTCTAAAAGCAGCAGTTTGGGCTGAAACTCTGAAAGTGAGAAAGTCAAAAATGCTCATAATAACGTTACTTGCTTTTTCAGGTATTGCCATCACCATGGGTTTGATGGTATTTGTTTCCCGATATCCTGAACTGGTAGGAAACTCTGCCATGGTGAGTGCCAAAGCTTCCATGTTTAAGGATGACTGGTCTTCCTATTTTGAATTATTGATTATGATCCTATTAACGCTGGGTACCATTGGTTTTGGAACCATCACTGCATGGGTTTTTGGACGAGAATACTCTGATCGGGTGGTGCAGGACCTACTGGCATTACCAGTACCTCGTTACACCATAGTCTTATCCAAGTTCATTACTATTATTGCCTGGAGTCTTCTGCTGTCATTAATTCTCTTTACCTGCGGACTTTTAACCGGATTTGCAGTGGACATTGCCCATTGGTCAGTTGGAACAGCATACCATTACTTTACTATTTTCATGGTAACCTCCTGTTTTACAATACTACTGTGTACCCCCGTAGCCCTAGTAGCCAGTTACGCAAGAGGATATCTAGCACCACTGGGTTTTGTGATTGGTACATTGATTGTAACCCAAATATTGTTTGTGGGGATCCCCAACACCACCTTATATTTCCCATGGGCCATTCCAGCACTTTATAGTGGTGTGTCCGGAGGTGGTGCGCTAAATCCAAATTTAATTAGTTATGTAGTGCTGATTCTAACAATTTTATTGGGTTTTGTGGGAACTGTGGCCTGGTGGCGTTTTGCTGACCAATCCTAAATGTAAATATCATTTATTAAAAAAGAGTAAAGGCCCCTACCGGGACCTTTATTTAGTTTTTATCATTCAAATTTCTTCTGAATCAGTACCATCATCTTCTGAACTGATTTTGATTAGCTCCAGCTCATGAATATATCGCTTTCCACGGAGGGCAGATAATATAGCAGCCAAACCACAGAATAAAGCCCCAATATAGAACGAAACTCGTAGTGATGGCATGAATGCCTCGGCCAGGGTGGATGGGAACCAAGTAGTTCCGGTGAGGGTGATTAATGTTGCATGAGGTATCTGGCTAACCACCGCTGCTGGAACACTACTTAAGATGGTTTCAACTGGGTTGTAACCTAAAAATGCTGAAAACAACGCTCCAGTGGGTGGTATGTTACTTAGGATAGGGGTCAGCTGCAATGCACCTATACTTGCCAGAGACGAAGCCAATGCATCAGGGAAGCGTTGAGTTATTCCCACAATAACTATGGTAAAGAAAATAGCCATGCTCGCTGTGAAGGCAGTATTCATTATGGTGGTCAGCATTCCTGAAGCCACACCCCGATCTTGAGGAGGTACCGAGTTCATTATAGCAGCACTGTTGGGAGAACCGAACATTCCACTGCCCAATCCCATGAAAAACAGTGCTAATCCGAATTCCAGATAGTTGAAGTTGTAGGGAAGTGATGCCAGCACCAAGAAGCCTATTGTGTTCATTACCATCCCCATAGTGGCTATCCAGCGAGGCCCGTACTTATCGGAGAGCATTCCTGAGATGGGCCCCATTATAATCACCCCAATAGTCAGGGGCAACATGTACACTCCTGCCCAGAAGGGTGTGGATTCGTAGCTGTATCCGTGCAGTGGGAGCCATATTCCCTGCAGGAGAAGTATTAACATGAACATCATTCCTCCCCTGCTTAATGAGCTCAGGAACCCTGCAAGGTTGGCATAGGTGAACATTTTTATCCGGAAAAGATCCAGGCGGAACATGGGATTTTCCACCTTGCTTTCCACCACCGGGAACAGTGCCAGGAGGAGGAATCCCACTATCATTGAGGCGATCACCAATGGATTGTTCCATCCCATGGCATCACTACCATAGGGCATTAGACCATAGGTTACTCCGAGGAGGAGGAGTGTTATACCCGAGACGAAGATGATGTTTCCCCATATGTCTAGTTTGGTCTTGGGAGCGCGGAGTGATACTTCTTTAAGTTTATAGGTGGACCAAATTGTTCCCAGAATACCGAAGGGCACACTTACCAGGAATACGTATCTCCAGTTGAAAACTGCTAGTATACCTCCCAGTAGAAGGCCTATGAACTGACCTGACATCAGAGCCACCATGTTTATACCCAGAGCTTTTCCCCTTTCACTGACCGGGAATGCATCGGTGAGTATGGCGGAACTGTTGGCCATGGTAAGGGCACTTCCCACTGCCTGGACTATCCTGAACAGTATGATCTCTATGGCCCCGGCATCACCAGTGGAGGGTGTGAGGTAAAGGAGTATGGATCCGATGGTGAATATCAGAAATCCCAGCTTAAAAAGCTTGACCCGCCCGTACATATCAGACAGACGTCCGAAACTTAAAAGCAGGGTGGCGGTTACCAATCCGTATCCCATCAGTATCCACAAGAGATACTGGAAAGATGTTAAAGGGTCGATATTAATACCATTGAAGATAGCGGGAAGGGATATCAAGGTTATACTACCATTAATCATTCCCATCAGGGATGCTATTAAGACATTGGATAATGCTATCCATTTATAATCTATACCACGCCCTCCTTTATCTTCTGACGGATTGTGAGGTAAGTTGCCTCCTTTAGAAATATTATTACTCATTCAGGTTTTCCTCCGCATCATATAATTTGTTCAAACTTTTCAGGGTCAGTTTTTTCAGAAGTTCCTTTATTTGTTTCTTTTCTGCTTTTGAAAAGTCTTCATTCATTGATTCTTCCCAATATGTAGTTATTTTGCATATTTCAGGCATTAGCGATCTTCCTTCATTGGTAAGGTAAAGAAGGTATCTTCTGCGATTATTTGGATCAGTCCTTCGACAGATGAATCCCTTATCTTCCAGCTTCTTTACACCACGAGCCACAGTTCCCTTATCTATGAAAAAATGAGTGGCCAGATCTTCCTGTGTCTGACCTTCCTTTCTGTAAAGTCCAATGAGATAAAGAAATTGACTGGCAGTAATGTTCAAACTTTTCAGTTTGTTATTTAAATACATCATACGAGTCCGGTGGATTATTGAGATGAAAATACCCAGTGGAATGTCATTAAGGTCTTCATCGATTATTTTTTTAACCTTATGCATATATTCAACTCCAAAAAAAAAATGATTCTAAATAATTCAATTTGTTTTTAAAAATAGTCGGTAATGCTATTTAAATATGTTGCCTATGCAACAATTGTTTATACAACATTAATTAAAAAAAGGTGTATTCTATTTCATCCTCTTCGCAATTTTTGATAACTCTCCAGGTGCATTATCCAATCTGACTGGCTCACCATGAGCAGTGCATATCCATTTAAAATCATAACCAGCAATTTTTTCAATAGAATTCTTTAAGACAGATTCATTCCAGTTCATACTGGATTTCATGGTATCTAATTTTCCTTTGGAAGTTCTAACCAGATCTCCTACAAATAGAACATCGTTATAAAGAAGGCAAACATGGCCAGGAGTATGTCCTGGAGTGGGAATGACTTCTAATCCTGAAATTGTTTGGTTTTCTTCGTAGGCCATTATTTTCTCCGGTTTTTTAGCCCTCATGAACATAGATATTATTCTTTTATGTCCCGGGCGGTGTTTATCACCATAAATATAGGGAATATCCTCCTGTGACGCCCATACCGTAGCCCCAGTTTCCTCCTGAAGAAAAGCCAGGTTTCCCACATGATCTACATCATGATGGGTGATTAGAATGTGTTTGATATCTTCCGGGTTGATTTTCATAGATTTTAATTCTTTAATGATGCCCTTTCCTTGTCCCGGACGTCCAGTGTCAATTAATATTTTATCTTTACCTGAAACTAGATAAGCATAATTCCAGTTTTTAGTCGCCTCCAGGGCAAAAACTTCATCATTTACTTTCATTTTTAAACCTCCTCCCTATCTTTTAATCCCCATATTCTCCTAATTGCTCAACACACTCTTCAGCCCATCGTATTACGGTTTTTAATGTCATTTTACCCCTTTTAATTGTGAAGTTCCAGAAAAGTTGATCCTTTTCTGGAGATTCTGATGAAAACTCGTTGCAGTAAACATTAAAAGTACTCTCAATTTCCTCTAAAACCTTTAAATACGCCTTTTTTTGAGATATAAATCGTTCAAATTGTATTATTAATTCTTCTTTCTCCAGTTTCGAACCGAAAAATATTCTGAGCATAAAACCATCCCGGAGGGGATAAGAAAGCTTATCCGGGAAATCCTGTAACCATTCCTGGAATGCAAGTTCCCCTGCCCCAGTTATATTGTAAATTCTTTTATTAGGCCTATCATCCTGTTTTTGAATGGTAGAATAAACATAACCTTTTTTTTCCAGTACAGATAGCTCACGGTAAATTTGACTTAAACTAGCAACCCATACCTGAGATATGGATTTATCAAAGACTTTTTTTAAGCTGTATCCAGTTCGGGGACCGTATGATAAGATACCCAGCATTGCATATGATAGTGACATGAATTCCTCCAATCATATATAACTTGTTATATATTACTTATTCTATAATATGGTACATGTTATATATAAGTAAGTGTTAAAGACCCCACTATAAGGGAGAAAATAGAAAAAATTGTAAAAAATAATATTAATCCAAGAATAAATTAACGTGACCCTATAAACAGTTATTAACATTATATAACCAGTATAAAGCTGAAACATTACACATGACATTAACTAAGTAACTATTTACCCATCATAATTCTTTAACCATTACTGTCCTTTCTTCATTATTGTAGAACCCATTTTTAAGATAAAAAGCCTCAGCAGGTATATTTTTATTGGTTAAAAGAGTTATGCGAGTGTATCCATCTTCGCGAAGGGTGTTTACCAGCAAATCTACTGTTTTAGTTCCAATACCATTTCCCTGCCTTTCATTTTCAACAAAGAATTCATCTACAAAGAACTCTTTGCCCATCCACCATGACCTCCGGTGCCCCAAACAGGCTGCCATGATTTTAGAGTCCTCACACATTACAAATCCTTCGAAAACGGGGTTTTTAATGAGTTCCTTCAAATAATTTCTGGATTGATCTAGGGATACCCATTCATCATACCAGGGATCAGCAGAAAATACGTTTTTAAACAGACAGGCACATTCATCCAGATCTCCCCAACTAAATCTCCTGAAACCTAGAACTCTCCTTAAGTTCAGATCACCTTCAAGATGGATCTGATTTGAAAGTGCAAGCTCCAGGTTATCCTGGAAAAAATAATCCCAATGGCTTTTTAAAGAGCCATTTTCAAAATGATTCCTTATATTAAGATGGTTATTAGTGAAATGTTCCTTAATTGAGGTTTTAATAGACATATTTCAAGCCACCTTCCATTAATTCCAATGAACCCTTAAAATCCATTTTATAATAATGAATATCTTCAAGTGAAATCTGATTATAATCTTAATTCATGGCCATTTTTCAAAAACCATGAATAACTGGTCGGGTAAAAAATCATATTTTTCCAGAAGAGAGAACCCAGCTTGTTTCATAACATCTAAAAGAACAATTTCAGGAGTGTAATGTCCAAAAAGACCTGTAAAACTGAGTTTTCTTTTATTATAATCAATAATGGCTATTTTTCCATTATCTTTTAGAAATTTTCCAATGCCTTTAAAATATTCAGCTTGATTGGGGATGTGATGTAACACGTTTCTTAAAAAGAATAGATCCACACTCTTTTCAGGCAAATCAAGGCCATCTAAATTAGCTCGGATTGTTTCCACATTCTGAATGTCTTCCGTTATAATATGAGTCTTTATAAAATCAAGAGCCTTTTCATCGGTATCAATGGCATAAAGGTGACCTTCGCTTCCCACTTTTCTGGAAAATTCATAGGTGAAATACCCTCCACCGGAGCCAATGTCCCCCACTACCATCTCATCATGAAGATTAAGATGTTCTATGATTTCAGAGGATTTATTTTTTGGTGAAGAAGCCTCTTGGTTTAACATTTTAAACCTGAATCCATTTAGCATTTTTATCATCCCCTTTTAAAACAGCTCAATTTCATAGATTTATTAAATAATCTAAATTTTTAAATAATTAAATTGGTGCATTGGTGAGTACGGTCCCCCAATTAACCTTTGAACCTACTTCTGGAGCCACCAGTAGATTTTTTTCTATTTTCCCCATATCTGCCAGATGAGCCACCACTTCGTGGAATGAAATATCCGGTCCATCGTCCATTTCCCTGGCCTTGGGCATGGACAGTGCCCGGTATCCATTTTCCTCCAGTAAACTGCTTAAACTCGATGTGATGGATTTTAACTGACAATTTGTCACGTCATATGGCTGTTTTTTAGCCATTGACAATTCATCAGGAATTAAATAGGGCAAAGTTATTCCTATAGAGATTGCTCTGGGGTATTCTGCAATTAATGACCCGTATTTTTCAACCATAGCATTATCAACCTGGGATAAATCCACCGTGCCCAAAAAGTAATCCTCACACTCGGTTTCAATAACATTTCTGAGTACACTCTCACATTTCATGATACGTTCACCTCGTTAAATTTTTTTAAAAAGGGGTTAACCCTTGACATTATTTTCAATGAATTAATTCTTCAGGATTGAATGAATTGGAATAAATGCAGTTAGCTGAATAATCTGCTTTAAAACTGCAATATCCCCTTTTTAATCCATTTCACTTTATTTTCCGTTTATATTTCATTTATCTGTCCTTTCACTGGCTTCCGTCACCTATCTGGTCATTGATTTACGGAATAGTGGCACGGCAATTGCCATGGTAACCACTCCAAAACCAATCAAGATGATCATCTGGTATAGTACATCACCAATCCCTGCGTTCAGGAGGATTATCTTACGCAGGGCATCAGCTGCATAGGTTAAGGGGATGAACTGGGATATGGTCTGCATGAACCAGGGCATCTGCTGGATGGGGTAGAAAACACCTCCCAGAAAGATCATTGGGAACATCAGCAGGTTCACGATCATTGTTCCTGATGCCTGGTCTCCCGACATGGAAATAGCCAGAATTCCCAGACCTATGAAGCTGAATATTCCCAGTAGGAGCATGAAGAATGCCAGTATGAGACTTCCCTGGACTGTAACTCCAAACAGGAGCATTGCCAGTCCCAGTATTATGATGCACTGAATGAATCCCCTGGTGCAGAGTGCTGCGGTTTTGCCGATGATAACAGATATCTGACTGATTGGTGCGGATAACATTCCATCAAAGGTTCCCAATTCCTTTTCCTTGGAGATGGCTTCCGGAATACCAGTCATTACACTCATCATCACGATCATGATCATGAGGCCCGGTGCCAGGAAGTTGAAGTAATTTGTTTCACCGGGTATGGTGGTTGACACAGTAGGCACATAGGGAAATATGATGGCCTGAGGATTAACCGGCTGACTTGTCTCTTTAGAAAGCTCCAAAACAGTGGCCTGTGCCTTCATGTCATTCAAGCCATTTACAGTACTGGATAAGACCTGCTGGATCTGAGTGGCACTCTGAGGGTTGCTGTTATCTATGTAAACCGTGAACCCACCTGATTTCCCACTACTCAAGTTTTCAGAGAATCCCGGGGGTATGATAAATGCTCCGTATATTTTTCCCTGATTAATCTGGGTTTTAGCCTCATCCACACTGGAATAATTCTTGAAATCCATGAAACTGGTATTCTGGTTCATCAACTCCAGCTGGGCTAGGAATTCATTGCTCCCCTGACCCTGGTCCAGGTTGACCACTCCCATGGGCATGTGCTGCTGGGTGCTGCCACTGGGGAATATGAACCCGAACATCACCAGGAATATTAGGGGCATGATAACCAGGGATGCCAGTTGCATGCGGTTTCGCCTGAATTCCAGCATGTCCTTGGCCATCACATGGTAACTGTCTTTTAATATCTTCACGGCATCCATGATCTCACCTCACCCTTGCTTTAGGTGCTATTCCATGCCTGTGTGGAGCAGGTGCTGCTTTTTCATTGGCCTGATCACGCATTTCTTTACCAGTTACTGCCAGGAACACGTCTTCCAGTGTGGATTCATTGCTATTGGTCAGGGAGGCGATGTTTCCACCTTCAACACGGATGGTGTCAATGATATCACCCAAGGCATTTTCTCCATGTGCACTTACTTTTAAATTGTAATCATCCTGCTGTGCCACTGCAGTGACCATTTCCAGGGATTCAATATTTTTAATGAGTTCTGCATTGAGGTTATCAATTTTAACTCCAAATACTGTTGTTTTTCCATGAGATATCATGTTTTTAAGGTTTTGTGGTGTGTCCAATGCAGCGATTTTACCATGATCGATTATGGCAACCCGGTCACTGAGTGCTTCTGCCTCAGCCATTGCATGTGTGGTTAGAATGACTGTCATTCCACTCTGGTTGATTTCTCGGGTGATGTCCCTTATGGAGAAAGTGGTCTGTGGGTCGAGGCCCAGTGTGGGTTCATCCATGAACAATATCTCTGGTTCAGATAGAAGTGCCCGTATAACATTGATTCGTTGCTTCATACCTGTTGAAAACTTGCTGATCTGGGTATTCTTCCATTCCTGCATGTCCACCAGTTCCAGTAATTCATCGATCCTTTCTTCCAGCTTCTGTTTGGGCATGGAATAGAGTTTTCCGAAGAATCTGAGGTTTTCAGCTGCAGTTAAGCGGTCGTACATAATCATCTTCTCAGCCACCAGGCCAATGTTCTGGCGAACTCGGTCTGATTCTTTAATTAAATCAAATCCAGCAACCTGGGCAGATCCTGATGTTGGCTGGGCAAGGGTGCACAGCATTCGGATAGTGGTACTTTTACCTGCACCGTTGGGGCCTAAAAATCCAAATATCTCCCCTTCCTTCACTGTAAGTGACAGATCATCCACTGCTGTAAAATCACCGAACTTTTTAGTAAGGTTATTAAGTTCTATAGCGTGTTCAGTCATTTTTCCCTCCAATTAGTTTTATTATCTTTTTATTAAGCTCCATAGCTTTTTTTAATCCGTTAGTTTAATTAATTCAATCCGCACCAGGGTTACATAGCCTTCGCTAACCTAAACCACAGCTACAGAATCAGTTCAACAATCACTGTTCATGCAGTTTTCATTAAGATTCTTAATAATTAATTATTCACTTTAAACAGCAATTATGTCGAATTATTCTTCTGGAGTGATTCCCTGATGGTTTTTAGCCTTTCGCTTAATTCACCTATTAATTCTTCATGGGGAACCAGTTTTTCTTCTTTAATATCCTCCAAATACGAAACATAACCCTCGATTTCTGTTAATGCTTTTGTTACTGAATATTCTCCACGGTCCATTTTTTCATGTGGTTTAAAACGCCCGTAAAGTTTGTTAATAACTTTATTTCCTTTTTCAGTTAATTCATATCTTCCATCTTCGCATTTTACGAGGAGACCTTCATTAACCATTTTTTTCAGCATGGGATATACTGACCCGGGAGATGGTCGTGGGGGTCTAGGTCCCCTGTGTGACATGTTGCAGGATTCATGGTGTGCCTGTATGGCATCCATGATTTCCACCCCATTTCCAGGACCGTTTTCATCCAGGACATGGAGTATCAATATTCTTATTCCCCCAAATCGCTGCATTTGTTCCATTTTTTCATGAAATTCTTTGTGAAGATTTTTAAAGGCATCCCACATGTTGAATCAAAACCTCCATTAGATCTATTGTATTGAATCCATTCCTACTGAATCTATTTATCGTATGATCGATTTAATATCGTTAAATTGATATCATGAAGCAATCTATATATGATTTAAATGAATTTTAATGGATTTTCAATAATTGAATATCAAGTTACCGATATCGACTAATCGATATTAAGAAGATTCTCATATAAATAGTTTGTGATCCAAAGAGAGTGCTCACTAAAACAATTGCAAAAATCAGAAATTATGTCAAACCATGAACTTGGAACGTTTACTACCGGTGAGGACATAATGGTTCAACCACATTGGGAATAGGGTTTCCAGTTATGAAGCTTCTTAATACTTGGTTGAAAAGTTCTGGAGATTCCATATTCCAAACATGCCCCCTTTTAGGGACCACATAGGCTTCTGAATTTGGAAGAACCTTAACCAAATCCCTGGCAGATTCCTTGATAACTTTATAATCTTTTTCACCCATCATCACCAATACCGGGACATTTGCTTTTTCCAGGCCAGAGGGTAATTTGAAGAACAGGTTCTCGTGGAGTATTCTATTCAATGAATCCGCTTTAAGTTGTAATGTGGCTTCCTTGAACTTTTCGAAATAACTTTTAGAAATGTTATAAGTCCGCATGTTGGCTTTTATAAAAAAATCAGTATCTTTCACAGGTTCATAAACCTTAAAAGTATAATCCAAAAGTTTTAAAAGAATATCTCCATGGGGGATGCCACGAATCAAGGTTCCACTAATGAGGGCATGATCAACTACCTCGGGATGAGTGGCTAGAATTTGGACGATGATCTGTGCTCCCAGGGATAACCCCACCAGGTGGGCTTTCCCATTATGTGCCCGGCTTCTAATGAGATCAATCACCATCCCAGCAGCACCGACAATGGTGAAGGGCTTCACTTCTGCACTTTGCCCGTGTTCGGGGAGGTCTGGAACTAAACAATGATAATCCGGGAAGGCTTTTACCTGTTCATCCCATATCCAGCCAGCCAGTCCACCCCCATGTAGGAAGATTATGGTTTCGGGGTTTTTCTGGCTGGTTTCTTTAACAAATAAATTCATAGGAAATCCCCTCAACATGATATCATTCTTGATTTAAAGTAAATATTCCATATTAAAAGCTCCCTTTTTCCACCCCAACAGAGATAAACTTTTCTCCTTGAATTTCCTAAAACCAACTCGCTGGTACAACCTCAAAGCACCTTCATTTTCTATGTCAACATCCAGTACTGCCCTTTTGCATCCTTTTTCCCTGGCCAGTTTTATTCCCTCTTCCAGGATAAAGGAACCTATCCCCTGCCCCCTGGAGTTTTCATCCACGGCTACTATGGCGTAGTAAAAGTCATCTTCTTCCAGACGAGATAAAAAAATGTTGTCTATTATTTCAATCATGATGAACCTTAAAGAGTCAAGAATATTAAAATTATGGAAGAGAACTTTCAATTCCTGGATATTTCCCATTTTTTCCCCTGCAGAATACACCATGACTCCCACGATTTCCTGGTCATTGGTTACCACGTAGATCTGTTGGTATCCCAGATTATTATCCCCTTCTTGTACCAGTATTCCTATTTTTTGGGAAGCATTCTTCTTGTTGCCAAAGAAAAAGTCAAAGGTTTCAGAATCAGCTTCGTAAATAATTTCGGCTACCTTGAAGGAGTCATGCTTCTTTTTATCCATTTTTTGAAGGTACATTTATCGTTTAACTCCTTTAATGTATTTATATCGCCCAAAATAGAGTTCACATAGGATTTTAGTAAAACAGATATTAATAATTCCCTGTTAATTAACCTATTGTTGCTCATTATTATCAATATTTACACTTGAAATATATGGCTAAATTAGCAACATAGTATGATCATATCAATATCTATACCATTCAATACTGACATTATTTTTCACTTGCAATGTAAGCCCAAGTAAAATGATGAGTATTACATGTGAAACTCTTCACTACATGTGAACCTTCACCACCCCGTTAAATATCCACCATATTCTACACTCTAATCAGGGTTTTAATGACAAATGCGGGATGAATTTAGGAGTATTAGATTTAACAAATTATATAGCATGATACATATAAATTAGAAGGTGTATGGAAACCAAAAGAATGGTGCTCCTGGACATTGATTACATCACCAGGAACGATAAAGCAGTGGTAAGGCTCTTCGGAAGAGAAAAAAACAGCCAAGGGGGAAATTCCATCATTGTAATGGATGGAGGATTCAAACCCTATATCTACGTGGTCCCTCATGATCTGGATCCCTGCCTGGAGCAAATAAAAGAACTGGGCGTTCTACAGGTCGAAAAAGTTATAATGAAAGATCTTGGCCGTGAGAAAGAATTTTTAAAAGTCACACTAAAACATCCACAGGATGTTCCTAAATTAAGAGATAAAATAAGGGATTTATCCCAGGTTAAGGATATCAGGGAGCATGATATTCCATTTTACCGCCGATATCTGATTGATAAGGGATTGTTCCCAATGGCAGAGGTGGAAGTGGAAGTAAAGGCTGAATCTCCCGAAATGCAGGGCATTACTTCTAGTAAAGATACTTCTGTTGTGGAGTTGAAAGGGAACATTCGGCCCATTGACTCTGATTTCCCAGATCTTAAGATTCTCAGCCTGGATATTGAGGTTTACAATCCTAAAGGCATGCCTAATGCAGAAGACGATCCTATCATCATGATCAGTCTCTCCAGTAATCAGGGACTGAGGATGGTACTCTCCACTGCAGAATCCCCCCTGGATTTTGTGGAGACATTGAAAGACGAGGCAGAAATGCTGAGGAAATTCGTGGAAATTGTGGAAGATGAGAATCCTGATATTCTCATTGGCTATAACTCAGACAACTTTGATTTCCCCTACATCCGGGACCGTGCCTCCATTCTAAATGTTCCCCTTAATCTGGGTACTGATGGTTCCAGTCTTAAATTTATGAAGAGAGGGTTTGCCAACGCCGCCCTGGTGAAGGGCAGAATTCACATTGATCTTTATCTTATCATGCGCCGTTACCTCCAACTGGATCGTTACACCCTGGAAAGGGTTTATCTGGAGCTTTTCGGGGAGGAAAAATATGACATCCCGGGTGATGAGATCCACCAGTACTGGGATGATTGTGGCCTTAAACTGGAAAAATTATGCCATTACTCTCTGGATGATGCCGTGGCTGTCACTGAGATTGCGGAGAAAATGATACCACTGACCCTGGAACTCACCCGTATTGTAGGGCAACCATTTTTTGATTTAGCCCGGATGACAACCGGTCAACAGGTGGAATGGTACCTCATACGCAAAGCACATGAACAGGGAGAAGTAGTTCCCAACAAGCCCTCCGCATCACAGTACTCCGACCGGAGGGGTAAACGAGCTGCCGGAGGTTATGTGAAGGATCCAGTTAAGGGGTTGCATGAGAATATCGTTTACTTCGATTTCCGCAGCCTATATCCGAGTATCATCATCTCCAAGAACGTCTCACCCGACACCCTGGTGGATGACTGCAACCCAGAAAAGTGCAATACCTCCCCTGAAGGAGGTTACATGTTTCTTAAGGAACCCCCGGGCTTTGTTCCCTCCATCATTGGCAACATCCTCACAGAAAGGGTTCGCCTTAAGACCATGATGAAGAAATCAGAGGATGATGAGGAGAAAAAAATTTTGAATGTGCAGCAGGAAGCCCTAAAAAGGCTGGCCAACTCCATGTACGGAGTTTATGGTTATTCTCGTTTTAGATGGTACCGTTTAGAATGTGCTGATGCCATCACGGCATGGGGAAGAGATTATATTAAGAAAACAATGGTGAAGGCCGAGAAATTCGGTTTCAAACCTGTTTATGCCGATACAGATGGGTTTTATGCTGTTTATCAGGGTGAAGGTATTTGATTGTTTATTAACGATGAAAATAAGCTGCATCTCGTTAATAAGCTGCTATATCGTGAATAATATTTGATAAAAAAAGTTGGTGTATTTAGCATGTTCCATGTTGCTGGCGAAAAGGAGATCAGAGAGGGTAAAGTCACTGATGTGTACTTCCAGAGGACCCTTCAAATACTGGAAAAGAAAGGGATTAACCCCTGGGTAAAAGCAGAATTTGTGGCCAAATCCCTGCCAGATGAGTGGTCCTGGGCCGTTTTGGCTGGTTTAGATGAAGTTGCCTATCTTTTGAAAGATTTACCAGTTAAGGTACAATCCATGAACGAAGGAACTGTTTTTTATCCCAACCAACCAGTTCTGGAAATAGAGGGATATTACCAGGATTTTTGTGTTTATGAAACTGCTATTCTGGGCCTGATGTGCCAGGCTACCGGTATTGCCACCAAATCTGCTCGTTACAAGAAACTGGCAGGGGATCGTCTGGTTATGAGTTTTGGTGCCAGGAGGATGCACCCAGTTATAGCCCCCATGATCGAAAGAAGCGCATTTATTGGGGGATGTGACGGTGTGTCCGTCATTAAAAGCGGGGAGATTATTGGAGAAGACCCCCTGGGAACCATTCCCCATGCCCTTATAATCTGCATAGGCTCCACTGTAGACTCATTGAAAGCCTTTGATGAAGTGACAGACCCTGATGTTAATCGAGTGGCACTCATTGACACATTCCATGATGAAAAATTTGAATGCCTGAATGTGGCGGAAGCCCTGGGTGAAAAACTCCACGCAGTGAGGTTTGACACACCCTCCTCCCGACGTGGAGATTTCCAACATATCCTCCAGGAAACACGGTGGGAACTTGATTTAAGAGGATTTAATCACGTTAAATTCTTTGTGAGTGGTGGGATTAAAGAACAAGATCTTCCTTTTCTTAATCCCCTGGTGGATGCCTACGGAATTGGAACCTCCATCAGTAACGCGCCAGTGGTTGATTTTTCCATGGACATTGTGGAGGTGGATGGGAAGCCTCTGGCTAAAAGAGGTAAGTGTTCAGGGGCTAAAAAGGTTTTGAGATGTGATGAATGCCATGAAGATCTGGTTTTGCCCCTTAAAAATGAAGTTGAAAGCTGTTCCTGTGGTGGAAGATACGAAAATCTCCTCAGGCCACTGGTGGAAAAAGGGAACCTTCTTTATGACCTTCCAGAGCCGGGTGAAATTAAAGGATACGTGTTAGAACAGGTGAACTACCTACCTGATCTGTAAATATCTCCTGTAGATAGAATGAATCAAACCCAATCCAACAACTTATCCTGCATATTTGGAGAATTAGATTATGAAAAGAGCTTTACTGGTAATAGATGTGCAGAGGGAATATTTTTCGGGAAAATTGCCGGTGACTTATCCTCCTGATAGTCTGGAAAACATTTTAAAGGCTATGGATTCAGCTCAGTCCTGTGATGTTCCCATTATTCTCATCCAGCACACAGCCTTGCAAGAAAACGCGGAAACATTTGTTAAGGGAACTGATGGTTGGGAAATCATCCCCGAAGTTTTAACACGAGAACATGATCATCTGGTGGAGAAAAACCTCCCAGGGAGCTTCACCGGCACTAATCTTGAAACCTGGCTCAGGGAAAAGAATATTAACACTGTTACCATTTCCGGGTACATGACCCAGATGTGCTGTGACACCACTGCTCGGCAGGCCTTTCACCGGGGCTTTAAGGTGGAATTTCTGTCCGATGCCACCGGCACCCTCAGTGTTTCCAACTATGCAGGGAGTGTTACTGGCGAGGAGTTACACCGTTCGATTCTGGTTACCCAGGCCATGCGCTTTAGTAACGTGCTAAGCACTGCTGATTGGATTCAGGAAATAGAAAAATAAACCCCGATTTATTAAGGTGTTATTTAATCGATTACTAGGAAAATAAATGGTATGAACCTAATAATAAGTGAATAAGATAGATGGGGATGGGGGGTTGAAATGGAAGAAAAATGTTATGAAAGTTATCCCCTGCGGATGGTAATTCTTTCGAGTAGTTTACCCACATCCATCTACCTTATTGGTGCTTACATTCTTTATGGGCTGGGAATAATATTTGCAGTTTTATACTTACTATTCTGCCTGGGGATAGAAGTTCAACTTTTACGAAAAGGTTGTACAAGCTGTTACTATTACGGGAAGACTTGCGCGTTTGGTAAAGGTCGTCTGTCATCTTATTTTTTCAAAAAAGGTGATCCTTCCTTTTTTCCCAACAAAGAAGTTTCCTGGTACGCTGTTTTACCTGATTTTCTGGTGTTTTTATTCCCTCTGGCCGGTGGAATAATTCTGCTTTTCAATGTTTTCAACTGGTCAATTCTTTTACTCATTATCATTGTTTTGATCCTTTCTTTAGGCGGAAATGCATTTATCAGATCTTTAACCTGCAAACAATGCAAGCAGAGAGAGTTGGGCTGTCCAGCAGCAGAACTTTTTGGTAAAAATGATTGATATTAAAGATAATGAATATAAACAGGAAAATGGATTTTTTGAGAGGGATTGTGATGAATTCAGGCGTGGATGAATTAAAAATTAACCCCATTCCAGTGTTACTTTCGGTTGGTAATCCTGCAATTGAATATTATACCCGGCGGGATCTTTTGGGTGAAGAAGTGGGGCCTGTGGAGGAGTTATGGCAACTTCCATCTGTTTTGAGGATTCTCAGAAAACAGGAGAAAAATGGTTACTGGAAATATCCAGGTAAAATCAGGGAAGATATACGTTCCAGGGATGACTATAACCAGGTGGAAACATACCGGGTTTTAGGAGAACTTGTCTGTAAATATGGGCTAAACAGAAGCCACCGGCAAATCCAGAAATCCGCAGAATATTTTTTCAACTGCCAGACCATTGAAGGAGACTTTAGAGGCATTTACGGCAACCAGTATGCCACCACCTACTCACCGGCCATAATGGAGCTATTAATAAAAGCAGGCTACAGTAATGATCACCGCATAAAAAAGGGTTTCCAGTGGTTGATTTCCATGAGGCAGGAAGATGGAGGTTGGGTTATTCCCTTCCGAACCTCGGGCAGAAATATTAAAGAAACATTACTGGCCAGTGAACCTGATTTACCCGACCGGGGCAAGCCATTTTCCCATTTAGTGACAGGCATGGTTCTCCGGGCATTTGCAGCGCACCAGGAATATCGTGGATCTGAAGAAGCGAAAAAAGCAGCGAACCTGCTGGCCAGGAGATTTTTCCAGGCAGATAAATATCCAGATCGTAAAGACAAGAAATACTGGGAAAGGGTTTCATATCCTTTCTGGTTCACAGATATTATCAGTGCTATGGATTCCTTATCACTTCTTGACATAAAAATGGATAATCACCATATACAAGATGGATTAGACTTTTTAATTAAAAAACAGAATAATAAAGGTCTTTTTGATTTAAAAATAGTAAGAGGAAGTGATAAGGACTTAAAATACTGGATTTGTCTTGCCATCTGTAGACTGTTCAAAAGATATGGTTAATAACTGGAAAATAAATAATGGGCTTTAACTTATAGGTTGATGTGGGAGCATAAGTAACATCAAAGGAGATCAAAATGAAAGATAAAAAGGCCCTTTTAATAATAGACATGTTAAATGACTTTGTACGAGAAGGTGCACCCCTGGAAGTTCCATCTACCAGAACCATCATCCCCCATCTTAAAAAAGAAATTGAAGAAGCCAGAAGGGAAGGATTTCCCATTATTTATGTTTGCGACACTCACAACCAGCAGGATAGGGAATTTGTGAAGATGAACTGGCCAGTTCACGCCATCAAAGATACTACTGGATCAGAAGTGATTAGGGATTTAGAACCAAAAGATGAGGATATTTTCATAGAAAAAACCACTTACTCTGCATTCTACAATACTAATCTGGATAAAGTCCTAAAAGATCTAGAAATAGATACGTTGAGGATTACCGGTACAGTTACCCATATCTGTATACTTTTCACAGCTGCAGAGGGAGGTATAAGAGGTTATGATGTGGAAGTACCATCGAGTTGTGTGGCTGGACTGGATGAAGATGACGAAAAATTCGCTTTTAGGCTTATGCAGAACGAATTTGGAGTGAAACTGCTCTAATTTAATTTGAGAAATCAAATTCCTATTAAAAAATCTCTATAAATATCTCCAATAATTTTTTTAAGTTTACCAAATCAATATAAACTTTTCATTAATAACCACGGGGACTCAGACAATGGCTGAAACTAGGGACACATTTCAAATTGAAGACGATAACTATGCTCTTTTTGCGAATAAAACAAAAGTATCAATAGAAAAAGGCGAAGGAGTGTATGTTTATGGCGAAGATGGTGAAAAATATATAGATTTTACTGCAGGATGGGGAGTAACCAGTATAGGGCATGCTAATCCGGTAATTACCCAAGCCCTTTGTGATCAAAGTAAAAAAATTATACAGAATCCTAATTCAGGGGCAACATATTCACCAGCACGGTCAAAACTTCTATCCTTAATGCAGGAAATACTACCTGAAAATTTAACCAGAATATTTTTTTCAAATAGTGGAGCAGAAGCAAATGATGCTGCAATTAAGCTTGCAAGGAAAGCAACCGGGAAATTAAATATTATATCCACAGAAAAAAGTTTTCATGGGCGAACTATCAGTACAGTGTCTGCAACAGGCCAAAATGTCCATAGAAGCCGATTTAATCCCCTAATTCCCAACCATATATTCGTTCCATACAATAACATCCCAGCAATTGAAAAAGTTATAGGAAATGATGTCGCTGCTGTGATAGTTGAGCCAATACAGGGTGAAGGTGGAATCAACGTACCAGATCCCGATTATCTTGAAAATTTATCTAATTTATGCATGGAAAATAATGTTCTTTTGATAGTAGACGAAATTCAGACAGGATTTTACAGAACAGGGCCAGTGTTCATGTCAAATAATGTTAAAGTAGATATTTTGACCATGGCAAAAGGTATCGCAGGAGGATTTCCCTTTGGAGCATTTGCATTTACTGAAGAAATACAGGATAAACTTGGAATAGGAGACCATGGCGGCACATATTGCGGGAACCCCCTCGGTTGCGCAGTGGCATATTCTGTTATCAAATATATGCTAAATAATAAACTATGGGAAAATGTTGAATATGTTGGTGAATCCTCAATTGCAGAACTAAAAGAGTTGAAAAAAGAATACCCTAATATTATTAAAGATGTGAGAGGAAAAGGCTTATTAATTGCCGTAGAGTTAGCGAATGATAATGCCGCAGCCACTATAAACTCTAAATGTTTGGATGATGGGCTTATTTTAAATGTCACACAGGGTAATATAATCCGGATGTTTCCAGCTTTGAATATATCCATAGAAGAAATGGAAGAAGGGTTAAATATATTTAAAAATGCTTTAGATGAATTTAAAGATCAATAACATCCTTGACATACCGACGTGTTCTGGGAAATATTTGCTCTGGGGGGATCAGAGGATATGGTTAATATTGTATTTATTGAAACTGGTGCTTTTGATCTGGATTTAATCCAGCAACTGTGGGAGAAGCTGAATGACCATCATCGCAAGCAAAAATCAGATTTCAAGGAGCACTATGAAAATTTCACTTTTCCCGAACGTGCAGAAGCTCTTTTAAAGAAATCCCTTGAGGGGGATATGCATATTGGCCGGGCGGAAGAGAAGAAAACAGGACTTCTGGTGGCCTACTGCATCACCACCATCTCCCCTGATAATGAGGGGGAAATTGATTCAATCTATGTTGAAGAAGAATACCGTGGCCATGGTTTTGGTGATGAACTGATTAAACGCTCCTTGGAATGGATGGATAAAAAAGGTGTAAAGAAAAAGACAGTCCGGGTGGCAGTTGGTAATCAGGATGCGGTGTCCTTTTATGAGCGTTACGGATTCCGTCCTCGATCCATAACCCTTGAACAAACAGCTAATCAAGAAAGGTAATTTTAAGAAAGGTAATTTTAAATATAAGGTTTAAAATTATTATTTAAGACAAAGCAGAGATTATTTGATTAATCTTAAAACTAATCTTGTACTAAATAGGAGGGAATTTCTCTTGAAGGAAAAAAGTCTTGACCAGTTACTGAAGGAAAAATTCAGCCAGGGTGCTTCTTCTTATGACCGACAGCGAAAGCATGTGATTCCCTGCCTGGAAGACCTTTACAGGATAACCTCTGATCTGGCCACAGTTGATAATTCCCGGGCTAAAATACTGGATCTTGGTGCTGGAACTGGACTTCTTACCAGCTACCTTCATGAACGCTACCGGGAGGGTCATTTCACTCTTCTGGATCTATCCAAGGAAATGTTGGAAGTGGCCAGGGCCCGGATAAATAAGGATTCTGTAAAAAATGACTCTGATTTCAGTTACATTGTTGGGGATTATTTGAAACATGATTTTGGAGGAACATTTGACATTGTAGTGTCATCTCTATCCATCCATCACCTGGAACACCATGATAAAGAGTTCCTGTACCAGAAGATCTACCAGCACTTAAACCCAGGTGGAGTCTTCATTAATGCGGACCAGGTCTTAGGACCACATTCTGCCAATGAAAAGGAATATCAGAGGAACTGGATGGAAAAAATAGATCTTGGTTCCCTTTCTGAATCTGAAAAAAAGATAATAATGGACCGGATGGAACTGGACAACCCTGCCAGTCTTCAGGATAACCTGGAATGGCTTGAAGAAATTGGGTTCAAGGATGTGGATGTCTATTATAAGTACTATAACTTTGTAGTGCTGTATGGCAGGAAATAATGCTTTAACCTGGATTAATTTGGTGAAATTTAACCGATAAAGATACTATGAAAGATGGTTAGGTGAAAGAATATTTTAAGTGGAAGATGATTCCATGAAATCGAATATAAAGACCAAACTAAATGAGAATATCAAAGATTTAGCCCTTAAAGAGGGGGCTGATTTTTATGGAGTGGCTGATCTTACATCGGCAAGGGATTTTATCCGTGATCAGGGTGGGGATGAGGTTGCATCCTACCCCCTGGCTATTTCCCTGGGAATTCGGATCATGGATAGTATTGTGGATCAGCTCCCCCACCGACAGGAACGGAAAGTGGCAGTTAACTATCGCCATCATGGCTATGATATAATCAACCGGCGGCTGGATCTTCTTGCATCTCGTGTAAGTAGCCTTATCCAGAATGAGGGTTTTCATGCTCTGCCCCTACCTGCATCGGAACGATACGATGATGAACGGATCTGTGCCGTGCTATCCCATAAACTAGCAGCCCGCCTGGCTGGACACGGCTGGATTGGGAAAAGCTGCCTTCTAGTCACCCCTAAATTTGGACCACGTGTACGATGGATAACCATACTGACCGATGCACCCCTGGAAGTCACCGGACGCGTGATGGATGAACATTGTGGGGAGTGCACTGAATGCGTGGACATATGTCCTGTTTCTGCATTCACTGGTGTTCATTTCAAGGAAGATGACCCCCGGGAAGTGCGTTATGATGCCCGGAAGTGTGAAAAATACTTAGAGGATGGTGAAGAATGGGCAGTTTGCGGATTGTGCGTTTACGTTTGTCCCCACGGAAGAGATAAAGGTATAATAAATGAGAATAGAGAAAGAGAATGAGAAAATAATTAGAATAGAGAAGATCTGAGAAAGAATAAATTTAAAAAAAATTAAATAAATTTTTATTCATACCTTTCGTAACAAACAATGTCATCTAAGGCCTTTCTCGGCCTTGGTGCAGGATTTTCATCAGCATATCCCAAGGTGAACATTGCAGGAACTCTGATGTCGCTAGGAATGCCCAGAGTCTCTTTAACTTTCCCTTCATCATAGGCACCCAACCAGCATGTTCCCAAGCCAATTTCTGTGGCCTCGAGTATCATGAAGGATACTGCAATTGAGAGATCTACAGTGTAAGCATACTGTCCGCAGGGCATAACCCTTTCAGACTCGGTTGAACAGGCTACAATGGTAATGGGTGCTTGTCCCACAAATTTCTGACCATGAGCCGCGTCAATTAGTTTGTCACGGGTTTCTTTATTTTTCACTACCAGAAATTTCCATTCCTGTCGGTTTGCCGCCGATGGTGCGATCCTGGCGGATTCTAATATTTTTTCGAGTTTTTCTTCCTCTACTTCGATATCTTTATATTTTCTAATGCTTTTTCTTTCACCAATTGCTTCAAAAACATTCATTTCTATAACCCCTTACCCATTCCTCTGAACATTGTAAATCCTCTGAACATTGCGAAAAAAACTCCAAGCTGAAAATAAAAAGGAAAAATTAAGTAAAAATAAAAAAAATTAAGAACTTTTTTTTATTCTGCGTCCATCATTTCGCCGTATTCAACTTCTATCTGACAACCTTTAGGACCACAGCAGAAATGTTGTAAATCAAATTGTGCTAGCATATTTTTCACCTCGGTAAAGTTTCAACAATATATAAAAGTAACTAATAGTATTTAAAGTAGGTACTGACACTGATCATACATACTTACATAAAGTATACTTAGTCCAGTGGTTATATCATTAATTAGTTAATCCACTATAAATAGACACACCTTAGTACTAATGAAAGCCCTCACATATCCGGTGATCACATGACCAAGAATGGAGAAAATCATGAATACATATGTTCAGTAGAAGCTGCCATTAATGAAATAGGCGGGAAATGGAAATCATTAGTATTATGCTCGTTAAAAGACGGGAAACTTAGATTTAGTGAAATAAATAATAAACTACCCAATATAAGCCAGCGAATGTTGACAAAAACCCTGAGAGAATTGGAAAAAGACAGAATAATCAACAGAAAGGTTTATCCAGAAGTACCTCCCAAGGTTGAATACTCCTTGACCCCTAAGGGACAGTCTGTCCTACCAATCCTGGACTCATTATGTGAGTGGGGTAAAAAATACTGCGAAGAAGAGGAAAACTGGGAAGAATAACCCACATCACCATTATGAATTTATCCCAGTACGTTGCCAATTTCCAACCAATCAACTTAAAAATCATTATATGCTAATTATAAACCTGATTTTAAACCAGAGTGGATGATAAATGGCTGTAAACACCCCTGAAACTTCCCAACTGAGATTATTTGATTTCAGGAGCAAAAAGAAGTTGTTTTTGATTTTATGTGCCGCTATTTTATGGGTAGGTGCATTAATAGCCTATTTCACTCCTGGTTTTGATTACTGGCTGGTGGCCAGTTTCAATTCCCTGCGTGCCAATTACTTATTTGCAGATTTCTGGTATTATTACACCAAATATATGCTTTACGTGGTTGGATTTCCACTTTTAATCATATACATTGCTTCATTTAAAATTGATAAATTAAAACCATACCGTTTGGTGCTTTTGTTAACCATAATGACTTCTGCAATTGGGAATCCAATTATAGACCCTATCTTAAAAGATTTAATTGCCCGTCCACGCCCCCAAGTGGCCCATCTCGATCTCAACAGTTTATATTATGAAAGTGGATTTTCCTTTCCTTCTGGACATGCGTTTCAAGCATTCTCAAACACCTTACCCCTGATAATCTGTTTTTTTACCAATGATGCGACATTTAAGAGAAACTGGAAAAAAATAGTTTTAGCATTAATTCTTCTGGTTTATGCTATAATCCTGGCTTTCAGCCGAATTTTCGCCGGTGTACATTACTTTTCAGATGTGTTATTTGGAATTGGATTTGCAATTATTTTAATGGTAATTTTAGCCAGTTTAATGCAATGGTTATTAAATAAGGACTATTTAAACCTTCAAAACGAAAAATTGTATGCTCTGGTATTTTTAATCATGACTGCAATTAATTATATTTCATTTTGGTGATCTTCCGTTTCAGTGATGATTTACTCAATCCCGCAAGAACCAATTAAAACAGCGAACTGGATTTAATCCGTGCAAACTGGATTTAATCCATTATTGTTTGTTTCACAACAGTAGCAGCAAATACTGCTGCCCCAAATCCATTATCAATATTAACTACTGCTATTCCCGGGGCACATGATTGTAACATGGCATTGAGCGCTGCGAAACCTCCTTCTCCCACGCCGTATCCAACCGATGTGGGCACTCCAATTACCGGAACATCCACCAGTCCGGCAACCACTGATGGTAGTGCTCCTTCCATACCAGCAACTACGATGATAGTCTTAACATCCTCTTCCAGCATCCATCTGATTTTTGAAAATAAACGATGAATTCCAGCAACCCCAACATCATAGGATGTTAATACTTCGCATCCTGCCTCCTCAGCAACAACACGCGCCTCTTCCGCCACCGGAATATCAGAAGTGCCAGCAGTGATAACACCAATTTTCCCCTGCTTTTCTATCTCCCCATCTTTAAGGACTAGAATCCTTGCTTTTTGATTGTACTCCACTTTAAGAGATCCATTTTGGATAAAATTGATTTCATCTTTGATATTCTGATATCTATCCTCTTCCAGTCTGGTTACCATCACCCGGCCACGCTTTGCACACCCCTGGATGATCTTAATCAAATCCTGATCATCTTTACCCTCAGCAAAAATAGCCTCGGGAAACCCAGTTCGAAGGTCACGCCCAGTATCTATCTTTGCAAAATCCTCCAATTCAACCATTTGCATGGTTTTAAGCATTTTTTCAGCTTCTTCCACTGATAATCTACCATTGATTAGTTCCTGGAGTATTTTCTTCATATTATCACTGCCTGATCAAACTTATATATAAAGCTGGAGTATTAAAAAGAATTCTATAAACTGAACTTATAACTCCAGATCAACAATGTTTAGATAACTGAAGTCCTAATAATTAAATAAAATTTATTATAGGGGTATTGAATTGAAAAAAGCACGTATACTTGTCCAGGGAATTGTGCAGGGAGTTGGATTCCGTCCCAATGTTTACAGAATAGCCAAAGCTCGGGGGATTAACGGATACGTGCGGAACCTTGGTAATGTGGTTGAAATAGTAGTTGAAGGGAATGAGGAAGATATTAAAACCTTCACCAGGGACCTTAAGATTAAAAAACCACCCATATCCAAAATTGATTCAGTGAAAATAGAAGAGTTAGATGATATTACTTCACCAGAGTTTACTGGTTTTAACATACTGGAAAGCTCCTCTAACTTTTCTGGATCTTCAGTTATACCCCCCGATGTAGCCACCTGCGACCGTTGCATGGAAGAGGTTATGAAAACTGGTGACAGACGTTACAGGTACCCTTTCACTGCCTGCACTGATTGCGGACCTCGTTTTACAGTTACAAGTTCCATCCCCTACGATCGTATGCGTACATCCATGGAAGAATTCCCTTTATGTCCGGATTGTTTAGAGGAATACCAGGATCCCGAAGACAGACGCTACCATGCTGAAGCCACCTGCTGTCCAGTATGTGGACCTGAAGTTTTCCTTTACCGTGACGGAAGAGTTGAATCAAATAACCCACTTAAAGAGGCAGCCAAACTCCTGGATGAAGGCAATGTGCTGGCTATGAAGGGTATTGGGGGCACCCATCTGGTGGCAGGTACCATTGATGATCTTCCAGTCATCAGGCTGCGTAAAAGGTTGGGTAGAATGAACCAACCCTTCGCCTGCATGTCCCCTGATATCCCTACCGTCCAGAGCTTCGGTGAAGTGGCAGATTACGAAGAAGAAGCATTATTATCTCGAAACAGGCCCATTGTTATCCTTAAAAAGAACAAAGATTATTATTTATCCCCTCATGTTGCCCCGGATCTGCATAACCTGGGAGTTATGCTTCCCTACTCTGCCCTGCATCACCTGCTTTTTAGTTACACTGATTCACCGGCATATATCATGACCTCTGCCAACATGCCGGGTGAGCCCATGCTCACTCAAAATCAGGAGATAATCAGTAAGCTGGATGGTGTTGCTGATTATTATCTCCTGCATAATCGTGAGATTGTTAACCGATGCGATGATAGTGTGGTTCGATTCCGTGGAGGTGATTTGGCATTTATCAGACGCTCCAGAGGTTATGTTCCCGAACCATACGATTTTTCCAGTATCAGCACAGATTTGAATGTTCTGGCCCTGGGACCAGAGATTGATGTTACTTTTTCCCTTCTTAAAGAGGGTAAATGTTACGTGTCCCAGCATATTGGTGATACCACCAAGTACGATACCTTCCTCTATCTCCAGAAGGCAATTGAGTATATGATGGGGATCACCCAGACTGAGAATATTGATGCAGTAGCCTGTGATCTGCATCCACAGTTTTTCACCACCAAACTGGCCCATGAACTGGGTGAAAGGTTCAGCTGTCCTGTTTTAAAAGTGCAACACCATCATGCCCATGCTGCGGCACTATCAATGGACTGGGGTGTGGATGAGTTCATCTGTATTGCTGCTGATGGTGTGGGTTACGGGGATGATGGTGGTGCCTGGGGCGGGGAGATACTATACTACCACGGAGCCAAATATGAAAGGATGGGGAGTTTAATGCCTCAAAAGATGCCAGGCGGAGATTTAACCACCCGTTATCCTGCCAGAATGATGTTGGCCATGCTTTATCCCCATTACAGTAGGGAAGAAATTGTGGATCTGATGAAAACCCACTACCTTGATTACTTCCCCCACCAGGGAAAAGAGGTGGATATCGTGGCCAGTCAGCTTCAGAAAAAGTTCAATCTAACTGAAACCACCAGTACGGGGAGAGTGTTAGATGCCCTTTCTGCCTGCCTTCACATCTGTGGTGAAAGGACTTATGAAGGGGAATGTGCCATGAAACTGGAATCTACTGCCTATGGTGGTGAGGATCTTTTCAATATACCTCTGAAAATTTCCCATAAGGAGGGTAGAGATGTTCTGGATACTTCAGGCATGCTAATATCTGTCCTGGAAAACCAATTAGAAGGCAGCATTGTTAAAGATCTGGCGTGTTCTGCTCAGCGGGCTGTTTCCCAGGGCCTTGCTGAACTGGCCATCACTGCAGCACGGAAAAAAGGTGTGGATATCATTGGTGGATCAGGAGGAGTTTTCTACAATGAAGCCATCAGCATGACTATTAAAGAAGTTGTGGAGGATGCGGGTTACACTTACATCCAGCATAAAAACAGTTGCGCTGGGGATGGTTCTGTTTCACTGGGACAGGCAGCAGTAGCCGCTTTAAGATGTGGGAAAAATTTTAGTCTATGAAAACTAAAATTCAGATGAAAAATTACACTAAGAAGTTAAAGGAAAATAAATATCAAATTTAAGTCAATTTAAAGATATTTTTTAATTCAGATTAATTTAATCCTAGTTTTTAAGGTTTTTCATCCTGGGACCCTCCTTCTGAGGACCCTTCTTCCCCAAACATAACTGGCAGATTTAAAGAACGTATTTTTAAAGCTCTTTTTCTTTCATCCACTTGTCTTAAGAGGAGTTCTGCGTGTTTTTTGGCCTCATCATAGTTTCCGATGAGGTTTTCCAGATCAGATGAAACATCTTCACCCATTCGAGCTCTTTCTTCCA
Source organism: Methanobacterium sp. (assembly GCF_016217785.1). Classification (NCBI taxonomy): domain Archaea; kingdom Methanobacteriati; phylum Methanobacteriota; class Methanobacteria; order Methanobacteriales; family Methanobacteriaceae; genus Methanobacterium; species Methanobacterium sp. The sequence goes on along the minus strand of NZ_JACRGA010000016.1, from coordinate 46,638 downwards.
GTAGTTGCAATTCCTGGAACTCATGGCCGGGTAATTTTACACGAATAGTACCCTGACTGATGAATATCTGGAATTCAACATCATTGGAAATGTCATAATATTTTCTAGGTCTTCCACGCTCTATTTTTTGGAATGTTGAGCTTAAAAGACCCGCTTTTTCCATAGCACGCAGGTGTTCAATGATGGCCTTCTGACCTATTTCCAGTTCTCGGGATATCTGGCTGACAAAACGAGGTTCATCCCGTAAAAGGTCAAGTATGTCCCTACGGGTTTTACAGCCCATAACATCCAGTAATAATTCTAAATCCATTTTGAATCCACTTTTTTAATGTATAAAATCATGTTGATCTTTAATTTATTTTAATTTTATCTGAGGCTATCAAATTGTATGATTCTGATGTATTGTATGATTTTGATGTATCAATTGTATGATTATGTAAAATCCATTCTAATTAAAAATTCCCTTCAGATGATTTTATTTTAGGAATTTAAACTCTAATTTGGGATTTAATCTACAATTAATATTAGATTATTTTTATTAATCTAAATAATATTTGCCAATGCAAAAATATCTAGAGATTTTTATATAACTGTTGGTTACTATAACCTCTATTTTCAGAAAGGTTTATATAACCTTTGGTTACTATAGTCTTATATAACTTTTGGTAACTATAACCCTGATTTAGAGAAAGGTTTATATAACCATTGGTAACTATAATGGTAAAGTTACTTATCTTTCCATCCCCACAATAAAGGTGAATAAATGATTGATAAAAAAGATGTTGCCCAGATGAAGGACGATCTGAAGGAATTAAAGTCAGAGATCCAGAAAAAAGATGATGAAATTAAGGAGAAGGAAGAGGAAATCCAGGCTAAAGATGAAACAATAACACAATACAAAGAACAACTATTAAGACTTCAGGCAGATTTTGATAATTTTAAAAAAAGAACCGAGAAAGAACTAAGTGAACAAATTCATTATGCCAATGAAAAACTCATTCTTAAAATATTAGACAGCTATGAAGACCTGGAAAGAGCCCTTAAATCAGGTAAATCCGATGATATCCATGAAGGTGTGGAAATGATCTACCAGAATCTCAAAAACATCCTGGAAGGAGAGGGACTGGAGATAATCCCTGCTGAAGGGGAAAAATTCGACCCATTTCAGCATGAAGCTCTCATGGCAGAGGCCCATGATGATTTCGGGAATGGACAAGTTATTGAAGAGCTCTGTAAAGGTTATAAGTTGAATTCTAAAGTTATAAAGTATTCTAAAGTTAAAGTTTGTAAAAAAAATGATTAAAAATATAAAAGAAGAGGTGATTTTGTATGGCTAAAACAGAAAAAATTATAGGAATTGACCTAGGAACCAGTAACTCTGCTGCTGCAGTACTGGTGGGTGGTAAACCAACCATCATACCCAGTGCAGAGGGAGCTACCCAGTACGGTAAATCATTCCCCAGCTACGTGGCTTTTACTGATGATGGACAGCGCCTGGTGGGAGAACCCGCCAGGAGACAGGCAGTAACCAACCCTGAAAAAACCATTACCGCCATTAAAAGGCAGATGGGTACCAGTTACAAGGTAGATATCTCAGGTAAACAGTACACACCACAGGAAATCTCCGCATTCATCCTGCAAAAAATCAAAAAAGATGCAGAAGCATTCCTGGGAGAAGAGGTAAAAAAAGCAGTCATCACCGTGCCTGCTTACTTCGATGACAACCAGAGAACCGCCACCAAGGATGCTGGAACCATCGCCGGACTGGATGTGGTACGACTGGTCAACGAACCCACCGCCGCCAGTTTAGCTTATGGTATTGACAAAGCCAATGAAGATGAACTGGAAATCATGGTCTTCGACTTCGGAGGGGGAACCCTAGACGTAACCATCATGGAATTCGGAGGAGGAGTCTTCGAAGTCCGCTCCACCAGTGGGGACACCAAACTGGGAGGAACCGACATGGACGCCACCATCATGAACTACCTAGCAGCGGAGTTCAAAAAAGAAACCGGCGTAGATGTCCTGAATGACGACCAAGCAGTTCAGAGGCTCAGGGAAGCTGCTGAAAAAGCCAAGATCGAACTATCCACCACCCTCACCACCGAAATCAACCTACCATTCATTACTGCCACCCAGGACGGGCCAAAACACCTGACCCACACCCTAACCCGGGCTAAACTGGAAGAACTGGTTGATTCCATCATCAAACGCTGCTCCGCACCAATGGAACAAGCATTATCCGACGCTAAAATGTCTAAAAGTGATGTGGATAAGATCATACTCGTGGGAGGACCCACCAGAATGCCCATCGTCCAGAAATTCGTGGAAGACTACCTAGGCAAACCAGTGGAACGAGGAATCGACCCCATGGAATGTGTAGCTGTAGGCGCTGCCATCCAAGGAGGAGTACTCGCCGGAGAAATCAAAGACTTGGTCCTCTTAGATGTGACCCCATTATCCCTGGGTATTGAAACCCTGGGAGGAGTTTTCACCAAGTTAATCGAAAGGAACACCACCATACCTACCAAGAAAAGTCAGGTGTTCACCACCGCTGCTGACAGCCAGACCTCAGTGGACATACATGTCCTGCAGGGTGAAAGATCAGTGGCCACTGGAAACACCACTCTGGGCAGGTTCCAGCTGATTGGAATACCACCAGCACCCCGTGGAATGCCCCAAATCGAGGTAACCTTCGATATAGATGCTAACGGTATTCTCAACGTATCTGCCAAGGATATGGGAACTGGTAAGGAACAGGCCATTACCATCACCGCCCCTAACAAATTATCCGAGGATGAAATTGATCAGAAGATCAAAGAAGCTGAACAGCACGCCGACGAGGACAAAAAACGTCAGGAAGAAGTGGAAATCCGGAACAATGCCGATTCCATGATCTACACCGCCGAGAAAACCCTGGATGAACTGGGTGACAAGGTCCAGGCTGACCAGAAAACCAAGATCGAAGGACTGGTCAAGGAACTCCGGGAAGTTATTGGTGGAGATGATCTGGAAGCCATTAAAGCAAAAACCGAAGAACTGACCAAAGTTGTGCAGGAAGTTGGAGCTGCTATTTATCAGCAAGCCCAGCAAGAACAGGCTCAACAGCAACAACAACAGGATGCGCAAGGTCAGGATCCTAAGGATGACGACACCATCGACGCCGACTATGAGGTTAAAAAATAGACCAAAAGAGATAGTATGAAATGGGAGTTGGATGAGATTTCTCATCACTCCCCCATTACTACCCAACACTTTTATTATACATCATCTCACTAAAATTGAATATACTGTAGTTAGATATTCTATGAAATTTAATTTAAAAAAATGAAATCAAATTTAGTAAGAAATTGATTTTAATTCACACTCATATTAATTCATCATTAATTCAATAGATCAGATGATAATTTAATAAATTTAGAGTATTTATTTAGAGTATTTAAGGAAGATTAGCATGGCAGAGAAGCGCGATTACTACGAAGTCCTGGGAGTGGAGAAAGGAGCCACTAAGAAAGATATTAAGAAAGCCTACCGTAAACTGGCCATGGAATATCACCCTGATGTGAGCGAAGACCCTGAAGCAGGCGAAAAATTCAAAGAAATTAGTGAAGCCTACGCTGTGCTGTCTGATGAGGAGAAAAAAACCACTTATGACCAGTACGGTCATGCGGGAATGGGTGGATTCAGTCAGGAAGATATTTTTAACAATATTAACTTCGAAGACATTTTCCGTGGATTCGGATTCGGAGGAAGCAGAGGAGGGGGAGGAGGAGCCAGTGGTTTCGAGAGTATATTCGACCTTTTCGGATTTGGAGGAGGCCGTCGTAACGGACCTCAGCAGGGCGATGATGTGCTTTATGAAATGAAGATCACCCTGGAAGATGCTGCCCATGGCCTGGAAGAGGACATTGAAGTTCCCCATAAAAAAACCTGCCCCCACTGTAATGGATCAAAAGCCGAACCTGGAACTGATAGCAGGACCTGTGATGTTTGTGGAGGAAGTGGTCAGGTAAGACAGGTACAGAACACCCCACTGGGCCAGTTTGCCACCATACGTCCTTGCAGTGCCTGTCGTGGTGAAGGGAAAATAATAGACAGCCCCTGTCATGAATGTCATGGAAAGGGTATTGTAAGACAAAAAAGTACCATTCACGTTAACATACCTGCTGGAGTGGAGGATGGATCCCGTCTGCGAGTTCCTGGTGAAGGAGATGTTGGTAAACGTGGGGGACCACCAGGAGATCTTTACGTTCTCATTCGAGTAAAACCACACAAGTACTTCCAGCGGGAAGGAGCCAACCTTCACTATGAAAAACCCATCAGTTTTGTGCAGGCCACCCTGGGAGATAAAGTTGACGTACCCACCATCGATGGTGAAGTGGAACTTAAAGTACCTGCCGGTACCCAAACTGGTACATCATTCCGCATAAAAGGTCATGGAATGCCCCATTTAAGATGGAATGGTAAGGGAAACCTGTATGTGAAGGTTAAGATTGTCACTCCCAAGAAGCTCAGCACCCGTCAAAAGGAACTCCTGGAAGAATTCGCCGAGATCAGTGGCGATGAGATCTACCAGGAGGAAAAAGGTTTTTTTGATAAGGTGAAAGATGCCATTAACCACTAATATGCCATTAATAATAATAATAATAATAATAATAATAATAATAATAATAAGAGCTTGAATTTGAGTAAAAAATGATATACTTCAAATTACTACCCTAAATTAGTATCAAACCCATTATCCACAATATCCATAATTTCTTAAGTATTATAAATCTCCAGCACCCTGATCAATATGTGCACTTTTTCTTAAAATCCCTCTGTTCCAAACCTCTTTATTTTTACAGTTCCCTCCCAACAAATAAGGGAATGAGGGCATAACTATTTATTTTACATAAGACAATTTGCATTTAATTGAATGTGTCCTGCAAAAAGCTTTGAAGAAGTGATTCTGTGAATACTGCCCATGAAAATTGTGAGATAAATGTAGAAGAGATATTGGAAAAGATAAACAGTTACTTTGGTTTTGTGCCAAAAATATTCCAGGTTTTATCAGAAAATCCACCTGCTTTAAAAGTTTACTTTGATAAAGTAGAGGTTATGATGGTGGATGATACTCTCCCACCATTAACCAAGGAATTTGTGTCTATTGGGGCTGCTGCTGCCCTAGGATCACCCCACTGCCTTAACACCCATCTGGAGGTGGCCAGGGAATTTGGAGCCACCAATGAACAGCTTCTCCTGGCGATTATTCTCGGAACTACCATTACAGAAACCACCGCACTTTCAAAGTCGCTAAGAGTTTATGATGAGTTTAAAAACGAGTAACCCCATTCAATTTCTCTTTATTCTTAAATTCTTCCCTAAATTCTTTTTTATTAATCCTTAAATTCATTTAAAACCTTAAATTCATTTAAAAAAATTCATTCAAAAATTAAATTTAATTGCTTATTTTCCGTTTATTCTTAATAATAAAATAAACAAGAGCCAAAACTAAGATTACTAGGATTATGTTGTCTATAAATGATAATCCCTCAGATAGGGTTAGGTAAAAGTTTCCAAACTGCCATCCAATGATTCCCAGAATGGATGCCTGTACCAGTGCACCGAAAAATGTTATTATCACATAATTCCGTGGATTGTATCGTATCATACCACAGAATAGGCTAATTGCTATGCTGGGGATCACTGGCACACATCTAGCAGCGAAAAGAAAAAGGCTTTCATATCTACTTTCCTTTACTTTCTGCTCCACACTCTCAAGATCCTCAACAGTAACCCCCAGATATTTCCCAGCACGTTCAACAAATGGAATTCCAATTTTATAGGTTATTCCATAGTATAAAAGTGAACCCAGGGTAACTCCTAGTGCAGCGGGGAAGGTTATGGTTAAAAACATGGTTTCCAGAGATCCGACAGATAGGGCAACTCCTTTCATTAAAAAGAAGCTAGCCCCTAACACTACCAAACTGGAGGGTATGGGAGTAACTACCTGTTCCAGTATAGATCCACCGAACACTGCCCATGGACCGTAACTAACTACAAATCCTTCCAAACCTGATAAAATATTAGTGAACATTATAAAACCCTGAATTTTTTAACCCCCCGAATTTAAAACCCTGAATTTTCTTTATTTTTACATTATTCACGGATGCATTATATCCTTATCCAAATTAGAGATGCGAATAGTATGAGCAAAATATTAGGAGCTAAATATTTGCTAGATACCTCCATGTAATAAGTTGAGAGTGAATTCTGAACACACTTTAAGATCATCCAGGGGATGGCACATTTCGTGAAAAAACTTAGTGTATTTATTTAAAACCAAATTCACATATACATATATGGTCATGAACCTATAGAAACAATTAGTCTGTCCAGACAAATTAAAAATAAATGAGGATCTGATCATTCATTTGTAAACAAGTGTAATTTTAAAAATAATGGAGGGATTCACCTGCTTTTATCCAAAAAGAATCGTGTTTATATTGAAGACCAGATAGTTCCATCTCCAGCTCGTAGGGTGCGAATGGTGCTAGACCTTCTTACCGATGAACCCATCATTAAGTTTCCAATGGAAAAAGGAGTCCTTGAAGACATGGAAATATTTGGGGTTAACCGAGACTGGTTTATCCCATTTTTAGAAGAAAATGGTCAGTTAATAATTGATCTGGGTAATCTGGATCAGTGGATTGGAACACCAAACGAACATGGGCTTAAACATGTGAAACTGGACATCAAATTCATTCTGGTGAACCCTGAATTTGAACTTAACCACTTAAATCGCGGGTATAATGGTATTGTTGAGCTTACCGAAGCTGAAGAAATGGAATTACACATTACACTCCCTCTGGGAATGAAAATGTCCCATGAAAAGGATGTTAGTAATATAACGCTTTCAAAAGAAAACAATAGATCAAAATCCATCTCCATACCTGCAACCAGCATACTGGATAAAGATCGCAGGCGCCGCTACGATTTTCTGGTAAACTCGGACCACCTTAAATCTATCCTAAACCCAGAAAATCCCGATGAAATGATAAACTTAAACTATGACGTGACCAATGAAAAAGAATACTACGTTATAACTGTAATAGGGCTGGGTTTATTTGCATTTGCACTTTTTCGCATGATAGATATGTTAGATGGGCAGATAGAATTTGATATCCGTTACCTGGCCGCTGCCGTTGCATTCATCAGCCTGTACATAACCATACTCCGTGAAAAATACGAATTACCATTTAGAAAAGTACTGGTTTACACCACTGTGTTTATTGGGATTGAACTGATTCTAGAACTTTTAATGGAATAAGTTCATTTATTAGATTTTCAAACTGGCAAGATTTTTTAAAAACTTTCTTTTTTGTCCATATCACTGGATTAATGCTTATATAGGATTATTTCTCTATTTTAGAATTCATTCCATCTGTTTTCAAGTTAATATTGAGTATAGGGGGATGGATCAAAAAATATAATACTAATGCTAAACATAATGCATCAAATAATAGGGAGTTAATTAACAATAGGAGGGAAAAATATGCAGAAAAATACCTTGGCCATAGTACTGATAATTTTAGGTATAATAGTCTTGGCCTTTCCCCTGCTGGGACTAGTCCCCATTAGTATATTAACCGGTCTTGGAGTGGCATTTTTAGGTATAGGTCTTATACTGGCTGGTTTTTCCGACAGAGTGGAAAGCAGCGGTCTGGGGCTTCTGGAGATAGTGCTGGGAATTATTGCCCTGGTATTGGGTCTTGGATTCATCCTGAACCCGGGTCTTTTCAGCTTCGTGGCAGGATTGATCGTCTACATGGCTGGTTTGTTCCTGATTATCGTCGGTGTAGTTGCTTTATTTACTAAAGCCGGTGGTAGCCGTTGGAACGGAGTTGTTGCCATTATTATCGGACTAATCTACCTGATATTTGGATATTTCATTTCCAACCCATTCTATCTGGGAATACTAATCGGTTTATGGCTGCTAATAACTGGAATTATGATGTTTTTCCAGAAAGATTAAAGTAAAAAACCCAATTAATTTCCTTTTTTATTTTTAATTATATTTCAAAGACAAATTTGATATTAAAAATTTCCCTAAAAAAACAGAGAATTTCTAAAAAAATGGAATAAAAATAAAGTAAAAATAAAGATAATGGCCTGCCGAGAGTAACCCACCTTCTGTTCGTGGCAGCATTCATCTATGCGAGTTACCTCTGCCTCATACAGGATTCACTGGCAGTGTTTACCCTTGCATCCCGTGGATTGGCCGTTTCACCGTTCCTTCTAGTGTCAATCAGACGAATCTTCATGTTCATCCACCAGAAGACGTGTCGTTTCTGCTCCAGAGTCCTGCTTCTCAGCAGATGCCTTATGACATCACGGTTCTGTATGATGGGTGGAGTTTCCTCAGTTTAACTACAGATATAGATCTGCTTAAAACCGGTAGCTGCCCTTCGGCTGGCCATAAAAAAATTAGTAGCGGGGCCTAGATTTGAACTAGGGCTCTCGGGGTTATGAGCCCCGCGGGATCACCAGACTACCCCACCCCGCTGTATACCAGTGTTGGGTCTCCGCAGTATATAAAGGTTTCCCCCACTCCGGTTGAAATCTTTTGTATTCCTATTTTATAATCTTAATTAATTCAATTTTTTTATTATATATAAGATAAGGATTCATGGAATTATTTGGATCATCATTTAACGGGGGATAGTTCCTTTAATTCGCTGTTTAACGAGTATCCAACCACGGTTCTTATGGCCACGATCACCGCCAGAACAACAACATCATTGAGGGTTGGTTGAAGTATGCTCTTGATTAAATCCGCGGCTATAAAGAATTCCAACCCCAGCACTATCTTATTGGTGAAGTCCAGGCGGATGTCATTATATTCGTAGGATCTTCTCAAAAGTTCCTTGGAGAGAACCTTTATTGCTGCCCTTAATCCCCCATAAAAAACTAAAATAGCCCCAAACAGGGCTAAAGAATAAGAAATATAATATACAATATCTTCGTACATTTCCCCTCAGTTTACTTTTTATGTTCTTTCTTAGGGTTTTCCAGACTATCTAAACGTTCCTCGATAGTTTCCAGTTTCTTGTTGGTTGATCCACGGTACTCGTTGAAACGTTTTTCCAAAGATTCAATATCAAGGGAGACCACATCGAAACGTTTTTCCAGTTGGGATAGATCCTTTTTTGTGGCTAGATCCCAGTCTTCTATTAGCTGGTCACTCTGTTCATTCAGGAAAAGGTCTATGCGGTGGGATAAATTATCAGTACTGATGGGAACACTTACTTTCCCCTTGATCTTTTCACCCATTCCTGAGACTTTTTCACTGACCCCGGAAACATTCAACTTTTCTCCGACTCCAGAAACTTTTTCACTGACTCCAGAAACATTAATTTTTTCACCCATTCCTGACATTGACCCCTCTCCTGCTACTTTTTGACCCAAGTCATTGGCTCCTCCCTGAACCTTTTCGCCTAGATTACTGGCCCCACCATAAACTTTTTCTCCTAAATTGGTGGCATCACCTTTCATCTGAGAGAAATTAACCTTACGGTTATCCTGTAGATAGTAATATAATAATACAATTACCGCTCCTGCTAAAACCAGAATGGCAAATATTTCTAAAGGAGTCATAGACTATTTACCCCCTTTTTTCCCCTTTTTATTAAGTTCTTCTTCCTTTTTCTCAATATCATCCAGAAGTTTCTGGAGTTTTTCGTATTCCGCACGAGTTTCCAAGCGGGTGACTCTTTCATTGATTTCACTGTGCAGAAAACCGACTTTTTGCATCATTTTTGATGTTTCGCCTCTAATATTTGAAAGTCTCTCCTGCTGGTCTTTAGGCAGTGGTATCACATTTTCCATTAATCGTTTGGATTCCAGATCACGTTCAACCAGTTCAATTTTCTTTATTTCTGCCTGTTTTTCAAGGAATATTACATTACTCTGGGCTTCTCTAACCTTTCTCCATTGCATTACAATAACGATTACTGCGATAAGTGCTATCACCGCAATAATAAGCAAAAAAATGTTTTGTGGGATGCTTATAGTGTCTGCCATATTGTATTCCCCCTTATCTATTAATTATTACAGCACAATACATAAATTTAATCATTTAAAAGGCTTTAAAGAGCTAAATCAGGGCATTGAATTCAGACATCCTTAAACATGTGTAAATCAGCAAGGTTTAGACCCTGTCAAATCTATACGTTTAATCCAAGCCTTTAAATACCTTAAACCTTTTATGGACTCTCATATGAAAAGTACATATAATATATAGGTTTTATATAATTAATGCTTTGTTATTTTAAGTTTCATCTTAGAACCAGTTCATAACACCAATGGACTTGACTCCATACTACGAAGGATTATGGTCATTGGATTATAATTATAATAATAAGTAAGAGTGTTAGCTATTAAAATTGTTAGATTAGTAATCAGTTCCATAGTGTGATGCCATGATAGATATGTACCAAAAAGCAGGTAAAATTGTAAAAGATGTCAGAGAACTTGCAGTTAGTGAAGTTCACGAAGGAATGAAAGTTTTGAGTCTGGTAAATCTCATTGAATCAGAAATCAAAAAAAGAGGAGGTATTCCCGCTTTTCCCTGTAACATATCCATAAATGAGGTTACTGCCCATTACACATCACCTCCAGGGGATGATACCCTCTTAAAAGATGGTGATCTGGTTAAAATTGATTTAGGAGCCCATGTTGAGGGTTTTATTGCTGATTCAGCCATTACTGTAATGATTGGTTCAGGAGAAGGCCCTTACAGATCTGGAGATAAAAACTATACCCCTGAAAAACAGGTTGAACTTATTGAAACTGCTAATCATGCCCTTGAAGTTGCCATCAGTAACATCCGGGCTGGTGCGGAGTTGGGTAAAATTGGTGGGGAAGTGGAGGAGTATGTGAAGTCCCAGGGGTTTTTACCAGTGGCCAACCTAACCGGCCATAGTATGGATCGATGGATCCTGCACTCAGGATTATCAATACCCAACATTAAAGAAAAAAACCATCACCGAATAGAAGAGGGGGATGTTCTGGCCATTGAACCCTTCGTAACTGATGGTATTGGTGTGGTGGGAGATATGAAAGACACATTCATCTTCCGATTCCTTCGAGACCGACCTTTACGCCTGGCACCTGCCAGGAAATTGCTCGATCTGATAAAATTAAAGTATGCTAACCTTCCTTTCGCCCAAAGATGGTTAAATGAAGAATCAGGTGTACGTCAACTTAATCCTGCCATGAGGCAGCTTATCTCTTCCCGGGCAATTTACCCCTACCATGTGCTTCGTGAGAAAAGTGGTGCCAGGGTGGCCCAGGCCGAACATACGGTTATTGTAGAAGGAGAAGGATGTACGGTTATTACTGAATAGAATAAAGTACAAAAAGGATATATGGTGATTAGATCTGGTGAAATTATAGTTCATTCACCAATCATCATCCCCACCTTCAAAAGAATCACATATATCATCAAAGGAATCAAAAACATCATCAAAGGAATCAATTTCTAAATCATCTAATGCATCGAAAACATCCACGTCGAACAAATTAAGGGCATCATCGTTAGAATCAAAGAAATCTAAATCTTCTTTTTTTCTAAAAGCATTTTTGGTACCGAATTTTATTCCAATCAAAACAGAAACCGGATACAGTAAGTAAGGATAGAATTTTGATGTTTTTGTCTTAACATTTGCCAGTCTATTTTTCAACGAAAGCAACTGATTCATGTCATATGGTAAGATAAATATATGCGTACCTACTGCGGAGAGAAAAGCTTTAGCTTTTTCTGGATTGGAATCCGCCCATTGGAACAAATTATCTGAATCCTTAAATATATCATTTATTCGATTTTTAATTTCCACACCCGATTTAGTTAGCTCATATTTTGCAGGAGATACTATGCCCTTCTTCTTAACCAGTATGACATATCCTTTTTCAATTAAAAGAGGCATTACATAATCATTTTTATATTTGAAAAAAGAATGACCAGTTAAACGGGATTTAAACTGTTTTAACATTTTTTTGAAATATTTCTTAATTTCTAATTCGGGATGTTTAGTTAAAGATGCTGTAAAAATTTCTTCATGGGGCTTAAGATCTGTGTTAAAGTTCTCACCCTTTCCTATTTTACGGACAATTTTAGTGGATAAAAACCCTTTCTCTTTGCGGGAATCCATTTGAATAACTTTACGTGCTAAAAGGTCCTTCATTGTTAATTTTAACAATTTTTTTCCATGAGCATTATCTGTAGATAAATTTGCAGAATCTATAAATAATATTACATACGATTCAGCAGGTGTTAATTCCAAAGATTTTTCACCAGAGAAATTCGTTTCCGAATTAAAGGAATGATTATCAAATTTTATATTATCAATTTTCAGTCCACATTCAGTGCAGAATTTAGCAGTAGTGGGGTTTCGAGCACCACATTCACTACAAAAAACCACAGTATCCGGAATTTTTTTCTGCAACATTTTTTCACCCAGAACTACCTGAATTGAATTAATAAGGAATTATTCTAAATTTAGAGATTCCAAATAATTAAGAGAATTTTGGGTTTTATCAATTCCCCTTTCCTCATTATATTCATTGAATATCTTAAAGGCCTCTTCAAAAAAGTATCGAGCATTTTCAACATCATCCTGCTCCTTATACACTAATCCAATGTGATAAAGGGCTTCAGCCATGTTATGATAATCGTTTATCTTTTCGGAATATTCATAGGCGATTTTAAAATAAGCATAAGCTTTCTCATAAACTCCCCTTCTGAGGCTCATTACACCTTTAGAAATTAATTTAGATGGCTTATTCTTCCTTTCTTTTGAATGAACGTTATAATATAACATCAACATTCCTGCATATGCTAAAAACATTGCCCCGACAATTAAATAAATCATTTCCATTTCAACATCCCCATTACTAATAATTTGATTTGTCATTACCCCTCCTAAGTTTTCCCCATAGTCAGTATGCTCAAATGAAGCGCACTCCACATACCTCACCCTTTCTAATGGAGTTTATGTATTAAATCGTTGAAATTTCATTGGAAAGGCAGAAAACATTTATTGTCATAATAGGACCTTAATTCCTTTAAATCGTTTGAAAATGATAATAAACTAATAAATACATTGGATAAATAAATAATCCAAAAAAATAGAAAAAATAGGGATGTTATCCCTATACGTTAGCTAGTGGGTCTTCTTTTTCAGCACTGCCTTTGAAAGGTACAGGTAGGCCCATGGCCTTCCGTTCATCGATTACTTTCATGGCTTTGGTTTTCTTGTCAGTTGCCAGTTTTTCAAGTAGGCCTAAACCTGGTTTCACATCATCCATTGGTTTGGTTTCAATGACTCCAGCTTCAACCGCCTGTTTGAATATGGTTTCACCGGCATCGGTTCTGACGAAGACTGTAGACCAGCCGTCTGGGGTTCCAACTGAACCGGTGGACACATCACCCAATTCTGCCACGTAGTCAAGGCAGACTTTACATCCGCTCTGTTCGTATCCGTGGGTTTCTTTGAGTGGTATGCTGAGTAACTCATCAGCAGTCTGGATCCAGAATTTACCTTTGCCTATGTCCATTTTTTCCACTAGGTCGAAGTCAACTCCTGCTTTCTCTGATATGAAAGTTCTTAGAGATTCGTAAGGGAAGTTTTCCATGCAGAAAATACCTAACGTTAAGGCGATTTTATCTGCTAGGAATCTTACTCCGAATGGGTAGGACTGCATTTTTCGGATTCCCATGCTCTGGCAGGGTATGGCTACGGTACCAACTTTCTCTAGACCGTACTGTCGGACTGCTTTTTTAAGCATCCAGACGTTTGGGGAGAAGGTGTACTTGGTTCCAGCGGCGGCCAGTATCTCGTCTGAGGACATGGCTACCATTGGTTCTGGTTTCCACATAACATCAGATGGTCCGGCTACTACTGCACCATCGATGAGTTTTTCATCCAGGGCATAGCAGAATAGACCGGATACTATACCTCCGTCCTGGGCTAGTTTTTGGATCTGTTTGTCAGTTGATCTTGCTGCAACAACTTCTTTGTAGGTTCCTAATACCATTTTTTCACCTCCTATAACCCTAGGTCCTGGTTGATCCTTTCAGCAGGCCACCAGCTTCGTGGGCACTGCACATAGCAGACTCCACACTTAACACAGCGGTCACTGTTTACTTCTGGTCTTCCATTGGTCATGCCTATTGCTCTGGTCTGGCAGGCCATGGCACAGGTTCCACATCCGATACATAGTGCCTGGTTCACAACTTTTAGCTGCAGGTCGCAGCCACAAGCTTCGGTGTAACCGACTAGGTCCATCATAGGCTGTAAGTAGTCCATGTCTCCGTTGATGGCGGCTACTACAACTTTGGCGATTATTTCTGGTGATGGTGGGCAGCCAGGTATGGCTAAATCCACTTTTACCAGGTCCCCGACGGGCACAAATGATTCGTGGTTTGGTTGAGCTTGCTGTCCTCCTCGGGAGTATCGGGTGAAACAACCAGTTGCTGCGCAGGACCCGAAGGCCACTACTAAGCCGGCTTTTTCCCGTACTTCCATGAGCTCTTTCAAACTGTGTTCATCTTGTAGACATACAGACCCTTCAATAAGGGCTATGTCCATTTCAGGTATATCCCAGCGGTCTACTAGGGTTTGCCCGTAGACTATGTCTATCATTTCAGTTAGTAAAGGTGCTAGGATGTCGTAATTCTCACTTAACGACATAACGTCGCCGGTACATCCTGACAAATGGATGTATCCGATTCTTGGTTTAGCTTTTTCTTCAGCCACTTTTTCAACCTCCTCTTGTGAAGCTTCTCTGTCAGGTTTTGCCTCCATTCCAAAAAACGATTTGATACGGGCTAATATTGACATTAACTAACCCCGATTTCCTTTAATATCATCTCGATGGCCTTGGGAATTGCATCTTTTACATGGGGGGTTAACCCCATTTCCACATCGGGGGCAGAGACATTTTCTGGCTGGCATCCGATTACAATCACTTCGCAGATTTCTGCTAAATCGTGCAATGGTGCATTAACTGGCCAAGAATGTATATTTTCGTAAGAACCCTTTGGTAACTCATCTACACTGAATTTTCGAATGGTGCCAGGCTCTACTCCAAATTCAGCAATATCCACTACGATCATCTTCTTCCATTCCTCGTGAGGAAGACTGAAGACAAAGTGGGGACCGCCAGTACCGGCATCCAGTATCATGACATTTTCTGGTAGGGGGTTTTCCTTGGAATATTCTCCAAGTGCCTTTATCACTTCGGGTCCGAATCCATCATCCTTAAAAAGGATATTTCCGCATCCGACCACTATTATCTCTGCACTGTATGGCATGCTTTTCCCTTAAATCCTGACCATCTCGTTTTTGAGAATGCTCCTGTCTTCATCGTCGATTACGATCATGTGAGTCGCACAGGACAGACATGGGTCGTAGGCTCGGATAACGTGAGGTCCGAATTCATGGTGGAATCCTTCGGTAGCTGGTCCCATAGTGGGTATGTTCCAAGTGGTTGGTACTAAACAACTGTAGAACTGAGTTTTACCATCGGCAACCTGGGCCATGTGAACATCCATTCCACGTGGTCCTTCAATAGCACCGACTCCCAGCTTGTTTGTACCGGTTACGTCGAAATCAGCCATTACAGGTGCAGAAGTGTCCAGTTCACCCAAAATATCTATGGCTTTGGATAGAGCTGTTTTCATCTCCAGTGCCCTTGCAACGTGTTGAGCAACTACACCTCTTTCTTTGAAATCCCCGTATACGGCTGCCCTGGCCCTTGGACCCACTTCAACATTTCTTCCATCGTAGAGTGGGATGGTTGAGCAGGCTCTTTTGGCTACTTCTGGGTCGTCATACCAGCTTTCAGGCATTATTTCTGTGAATCTGTCCAGATCGAAGTTTTCCCTGTCACCGTATAATATGTCAGTGGCAAGTGTTGGTGCGTTTGTTACACCTAATCCTTTTGGGAATCCTTTGTCTGCGACTAAACCAATGATTAAGTCGACATGTGCGTCCAATTTTGGTTTGAGTTGTTTTAATCTGGCGTAAAGCCTTTTTCTTGCAACTTCACTTATGTTACTGGCCATTCCTCCGATCCTTATATCGGATGGGTGTATTCCTTCTCCAGCAACCATGTCCACCACATACTGGGCGGTTTTTCTGATTTCAGATACTGAGTTAACTGCTGTCGCGAACAGGTTTTCAGGTACAACATCGGTGGCAATTAGGAACTGATGGATGGCGTGGCTGTTAATGTCGTGGGCGGCTAGGGTAAGTTCTCTTAACTGTCTAGCTGCTTTTGGTATTTCTATACCTAATGAGTCATCCATAGCTTCTACTGAAGCCAGGGTGTGAGGTATAGGGCATACACCACAGATTCTCTGCGCATAAACAGGCGCAGATTCTGGGGCTTTGCCTGTTAACATTTTTTCTAAGCCTCTAACCGGAGTAATACTGAAGTATTTCCCCTTGGTTACGATTCCTTCATCATCTACTTCCATGACCAACTCTGCATGTCCTTCCTGTCGTGAGGTTGGCGAGATAACTATTTTTTCGCTCAAATGTATCACCTCTTAGTTTTTATAAGAACATCAATATCTCTAACTTTTAAATATTATTATAAGCTTTTCTTTAAAAATAAAAATGAAAAATATAAATAGCAGGAGAGACCTAACTATAAACTCTTATAAGAATCAGGAAATTGGATAAATGTTACTGATGGTTCTTTTTATTGGAAGAAATTATGGGATTTGAAGGCAATATAAAGAAAACATAAGAATTAAATCTTCAAAATCTTAATATAAGATTATATTCTTAATATATTATATTCTTAAAATAAAATTAATTTATAAGCGAAAATATAAATTCTTCAACTGAGAATAAAAAAATTGATCTTAAATTCAATACAATTCACAAAGAGGTGAGCTGATGATAGACTCCAAAATTCTGGTATCTGTGGTCATAGTATTGTTAATTGGTGTGGCTGCTGCTGGTTATCAAATATCCAGTCAGACTCCCGGACTATGGCAACCAGTGACGTCAACTAGCACAGACTCGAGCGGAGATTCAAGTTCAACCACTGGAACTGACTCCGGAAACCAGCAAAGTTCTGCATCCAGTGTTTCAACATCTTCCAGTCAGAAAACAAGTGCATCAGGGAGTGATACCGTGAAGATAACATCTTCAGAAGCTAAAGCCATTGCTGCAAAATCAATTCTGCAGGAAGGGGCTACTGCCGGGACCCCTAAACTTACTACTTACGGTGGTACTAAGGCTTATTTAGTACCAGTTATGATGAATGGTAATCAGGTGGGTGAAATATATATTGATGCCCAAACTGGTAAAAACTTAGGAGGAGCAGGGGGTGCTCCCTGATGGTTGAAATGGTGGAAACTGAAGTAGAATGCTGTAAAATAATATCTAAAGATATTGAAAATGCAACCGTTATTGAAGGATCTCCTGAATTAGGGCTTATCGGCAATATAGTGGGATGGCTTCTGGTTGAAGAACTGAAAATGGAGGAAATTGGACACATTGAGTCTAAATACTTCCCACCTCTTGCAGTTCTCTACAAAGGAGTAGCTATACACCCATTCAGAATTTACACCGCTGATGACCTAGTTCTATTCCTATCGGACTTTGTGGTTCCACCAACTGTTACCTATGACATGACCAATGTTATTGTTGAATGGATGAAGCGGAATAATACTAAAGAAATCATCACCCTAAACAGCATTGCAGTCCGGCAAAAAACCAATGGCGTTGCAGCCGCGGCTAACTCTCTTGAAGGGTTAAAACGATTAGGGGATCTTGATCTTCCCATACTCCCATTTGGAAATATCAACGGACTATCAGGAACCCTCTTAACCCGTAGCATGACCAGTGACATTCCTGCCTCATGTCTGTTTGCCGAGGTCTTAAATCAATATCCTGATCCCCGTGCAGCAGCCAGTGTAGTGGATGTTTTAAATAGGATGTTGAACATAGAGGTTAACTCCGAGCCACTTTTGAAAGAAGCCGAAGAAATTGAGTCAAGGCTTAAGGAGCTGGCTCAAGCAGTTCAAGGTGAAGGAGAATCACCTGCATACAGTTAAATTCATACGGGCCCGTAGCCTAGTTGGATAGGGCGTCGGACTTCTAATCCGAAGGTCCCGGGTTCAAATCCCGGCGGGTCCGTTACTTGTACCCTTTTTTAATTGAATACCCCGATAGGTAGGATATTGTAAAAGTACTGTGAAAAAGAGAATAAAATAATAATTAATTAGTATTTCTTTAATAATGAATGTGGGCCCGTAGCCTAGCCAGGATAGGGCATCAGACTCCTAATCTGAGGGTCCCGGGTTCAAATCCCGGCGGGTCCGTTACTTTTACCAATTGTATATTAATCCAATCCCACTTTTTGACTGCGTCTTTCATTAAAACAACATCACGCCATTTACCATTTATTTTTCCTATCTTTTCCCGGATTCCAACTACTTTGAATCCACATTTCTCATGCAGATTAATGCTACTCTGATTTTCTGGAAAAATTCCAGGCTGTAACGTCCATATCCCCTGATCCTCAGATAATTCTATTAATTTTTTAAGAAGAGCTAATCCTACACCTTCACCGCGATGTTTCTCATTTACATAGACGCTAACTTCCATCACGCCATTATATATTTTTCTCCGGGAGGTGAGAGACAATGCGGCCCATCCTAAAATTTCATCATCACTACGTGCCACTATACCCAATTCAAGGGGATGGTTCAAAATCCAGGAATCCCCTGAGGGTACTGATTGCTCAAAAGTGGCGTTGTCAGTTTCAATGCCCTCCTTATAGATCAATGCAACCTGATCCCCAGTCACTTAGTCACATATGGTCAATTTTAAAATACATTGAAAAAAAAAGTTGATTACAAGCCTACTTAAATTTTATTACACTTGCCTACTCATCATTTCATCATAAAATGAATCATGAGCTAGATAATTTAACTTAAATACCATTATAGATCAATTAAGTAATATTCCAAGAATTATTATATTTTTTATATTATTTATAAAAAAATAATTTGTAAAATAAATTGAGATTTACGGTATAATCCTGTAAGGCTTTAAAAAATTTGTAAATAAATGAAAAATTAGTTGATAGAAAATATTCAAACAACCTATCAGTCTTAAAAAAAAAATGATTTTATTCTGCAGGATTTCTATTTAGAACTTGTGTCATTAAACTCACTAAAACGAAACCAGCGATAATTATTCCTAAAATCACCCAAGAATATTCCATAGCAATACTCATATAAACACCTCAAATTTCCTTTTTAATTTCCGGATAATATATCATTTCTATAAATTTATTACCATCATTCTAACTTAATCTATAGAATGGGATAATCACTCAGAATATAAAAACTTTTTCAATTCACCATGAGATTAAATTCAAGTGGGATCAAATTTCTAAAAAATGCATTCTACAGAGTTATAAGAAAGCATCCAAAGTGGAATTTGTGGAATTATCTTCGTTGAAAACTAATTCTCCGTATTTTCCACCGCCTCCTACTTTTATTTGCAATGTTTTATTTCTGAATGCCTGTATTCTACGAGCCAGTTCCGGATCGATTTCAATCATCTCATCAATGGGGGCATCTATAAGCGCGGAAATTTCATCACCGAATTTTAGAATGAGTTCCTGCCATATCTTTTGCACGAACTTGGTGGTAACCCCTTTACTGTAGGTGAGGCTTATGATTTCAGCCAGAGGCATGATGTGGATATATGGGGGCCGGCGTGGTGGGTGGTGTGGTTCATCCCATGTGGCCAGCTCTTCCACACGGTAGTCCACCCCTTTTTTTATGGTGCCACCACAAGGGCATTTCATGTTCATCTTGATGGCTTCATCAGGATGGAACTGCTGGTAACATTTGGTACAGGCAGTGTGGTGATACTTGCCCAGTCTCGGGTCAAACCCATAGTTTGCTGTGATCTTCTTATCACCAATTGCACTAGCCAGGGCAGGGAAGCTTATATCTTTAACGTTAATTTCATTAAACTCACGTCCCAATCGGTGGGGCCATGGAGAATGAGCATCGGAGTTGGTGAGGAATGGTATATTCTGCAATTCTTCTATGCGATCCGCCATATCCGTATCTGCAGAGAGTCCAAGCTCCAGGAAATCGGGCTTTTCACTGTAACAATCATGGATACTATCATATTCTTTGTAGATGCTGGTCCAGGGGGTAAATGCATGGGAGGGTCCCATTATACAACCATTTTCCAGAGCTAATTCCTGTATCTCAGCACCGTTCATACGTACTCTTGGCCTGCCATCGGAATCCAGGTTTCCCTTAAGTTTCCTGCGGATCTGGTAAGCTGCTTCAAAGGAAGGGATGATAATAAGGTGGTGAACTCTTTTAGAATCTTCCACTTCTGCAGTCAGAATTAGATTGGTTTCCGGGTTTTTCGAATGACCCTCTGGAATTTCCTCCTGAAGAAATTCATTGTGTATTTTTCTACTTTCCCTGATCCTGAAAACTCCTTCAGCTGCTTCTTCAGTGGCTTCCTCTATCATGTTCAGCCAGCCCTGATGGAAGGCATCACCGGTTGCAACCAAATGCAACCCTTTAAGGCTTCCCTGAGATGATAATAACTCAGGGGTCATGTTTTTAGAAGTGGCCATAGAATAACGGCCGTGAATATGCAGATCAGCCCTTATGATCATGTTTTACACCCTTTTTTTAATAAAGATTTTTTCCTAATTTCTAAATAATAAAAATATGTTTTCTAAATAAAAATATGTTAAAAAAGAATAAAATAAAAAAAATTATGTGATTTATTTCTAGAAGTTAACCTATGTATCGCAGGTCTTCTTCTCCAGGAGCTAGGTTCATTCGCTCAGCCATTTCCCGTTCCATCTGCTGGGCTTTACTGATCATCTTTCGGGTTTCTTCAGCCCGTTCTTCCAGTTTTGCCACATCTACTTTTATTTTAAGTAGTTCCAGGAGAATCGTGAGTACGGCTTTGGATGCATCGGCATCAATGAAGTAGCCTGGGGTTTCTCCCATTAGGCAAACACCGTTCATGCCCCTGGAAATTCCCAAGCCTAAAATAAGACCAGATGCACCTATTATTCCACCATCAGCAGATCTTAAGGTTACTTCATGTTCTTTGAGCATTTCAGCCAGTTCTTTGCTGGTCGCTGCTCCGAAAACCTTTGGTTTTTCCACGGGTTGGCCTGTTCCCAGACCGCCCAGGGTGTATATCTCTTTAACACCGTATTTTTCAACGAAATCAAGTATAGAGCCACATATTTCGTATTGCCCTTCTGGACTGAGTCCCTGAGTATTTCCTCCCAGGAAAATGAAGTCTCTTTCATCTTCGCCCTGGCTTTTTAGATAGTAAAACTCATTTTTCATGGGCTCTATAAGTCCATCTTCATCTACGAAGACTTGTGGTGGGAATGAGGGTGAGTAAAGTTCTGCGAATTTTTCTGCCCCCAGTTCGTGTATGATGTGCTCTGCAACCAGTTTGCCCACATGACCTATACCTGGTAGGGCTTCAATAAATATGGGATCATTGAGATCCACTTCTTTAATCAGTTCTATGAAGGTTTCATTCATCTAAAACACTCCTAAATGATTAATAAAGGATTCTTTTATGAATTCATGGAAATAAGTTATTGATCATGATTGGAAGGATAATAAAGAATCATCCTGAGTGAATCACATCTTTTAAGAAGATTCATTGAGTTGTTTCATGAGTATTCTTCTGTATTTACCATATTTATCCTCAGGAGAATAACGTGGAGGGTATATTACTTTTAGTTCACCCTCGCAGTGCGGGCAGTGGTCTTTAAGGGTGTACTCCCTACAGAGGCTGCACCGCCTCATTTTCATCTTCATTCTAATTCCCGGTGGAACTCACCCTCGCCACCAGCCTCTAAAACAGTAGCAATGGCTTCATCCGCTGCATCTTTAAGAATGGTTTCTGCAGTGATGTAATCCGATGATTTGACCAGCAGCCGATAACGCGGTGCGCCAACACATTGGACGGCTATGTTATCCTTATTTATTGATGTAAGGGCATTGCGTATGATATCCACACCATCAGGAGCGTAAGAAGTTAAATCAACGTATCCGGTGATCTGTACTTCTGGGGGAGAGATGTTTTTCTGAGCTACTTTAGTTATGGCATTTGCCCATATTTCATCCATTCCTCTCTCAATAAGGGAATCTGCTCCTTCTTCAGCAGATATCTCAAATGCACCGTAGAGATCTCCAAATTCATCCATCATGGCATAGCCTACTTCCTCGTAAGCTGCGTCCAGATCCTTATCAATACTTTTTGCTGCAAATTCAAGGAGTTTTTCAGCCTTTTGTTCAATTTTCCACTGCTGGATCTTACGGGTTCTTTGATCCTCCCTGATCCTTTTCATGGAAACATCAACATGGCCCTTTTTGGGGTTAACACGGAGTACCCGGGCAACAATCTTCTGATTTTCCCGTACGTAGTCCCGAATGTTCTTCACCCATCCGGCAGACACCTCGGAGATGTGTATGAAAGCTTCCTCCCCAGGGTATTCTTCCAGTTTGGCAAATGCACCATAATTAAGGACCTTATGCACGGTGGCCACGATTAAATCGCCTTCCTGTGGCCACTTATGCTTCATTCTTACCATTAAAACACCTAGTCCAAGACTTCGATTATTTGGGCTACAACTTCAGATCTTCCGCCCTTAGATTTTACCAGAGATTTACCACAGATGATGCACTCCACTTTAGAGGCAGCATGATCGAAAACAACTTGCTGGTTGCCACAGTCTCCACATTTGACTCTTAAAAAGTTACTTTTACTTTTTGACATTTTTTCACCTACTGCTGGATGAACTCCACTTTTCCAGCACGGAATGTTGAGCGTTTTATGTGGGATTTGTTGCACTCTTTACATTTGTATCTTAAGTCCAGTTTCTTAGTTGGTTTATTACCTGAAGGTAATGGTCGGGGGTATCCACGGTAACCGCTGGTTACACGCCTGAATTGACGTTGACCCCATTTTAATTCACTGGCCTTTCTTCTTTTTGATTCTAATACTGTGTGAATTGTGTGTTTCTTGCAACTTGGGCAGTAAGTTTTCCTTTCTTTAGGAATCTTCATATAATCACCTCTTTGGCTGTAAAAATAAGTCATCTGACCTGTAAAATTGATTAATGGTCCTCGGACTATTATAAAAAGCCTGACTCTATATCTCGCTATTTATATTTCACTGTTTATTTATACCTTTGGATGGACTTACCCTTATGATTCTTGATAAGTATGCGAGCATTGGGTTCAGGCATGGTAATAATATCACCAGGATGGAATGGGCCGTAAACTTTACTATCAACTCCCATGATGGAAGGCAGCTCGTCTAAAATCATTAAAATCTCTGTAGACATTTTATGAAGACTAGAATTATCTTTTAATACTTCTGATGGAACATTATCCTCTGAATGAACCTGACTTTCTTTAAATTCGTTTTTAAAATCATCTGGAGTATTGGGACTTTCTTTTAGATCCCTGGTTTTAGTTTCTCCTGGAGAAACCGTAGATGATTTTTGAGAACCCTGTTTTGATGGTTCTCTGCCGAACTGCCGATATATTTCATCTTGAATTTCAGGGGGAATCTCATCCACTGCAGGGTTTGTCTTTAAAGAGCTATTTACCTTTTCTTTAGAGATTGAAACCCCATTAGAACTTTGAACTCTTTCATCCACACCTGAATTGTTTTGATTAATGCTAGTATTAACTATCTCAACTTCGTTTTCAACCGGTTTAGAAGTTCTTTTAGGTGAATTTGATGAACTTAATTTAATTTCTTTTTTATGAGAGTAAGATATGAGAGGAGACCTCATTTCCTCCCGGTAAAGAGTTAAAGACCGGTAAATCTCCATATAAAGTTTTTGCTCCTCAGGAGTAGAATTTGATGGAATTCTGGGCCTTCCATCTTCTCGAGAGTTTTTAAATAGATGATGTGAACGTTGAGCATTCATCACTGCACTGTTGGTTATTTTATATTCTCTTCTCTCACAGATTTCAACCACTATTCTCTGAGCATCACGAAGAAGATATGATTCAAAGGAAAATGGATTATTATCTATCTTTTCCATGAGCCTGTTGAAATAATTAGAGATTTGTTGGTAGAAATCTTCCCCTACAGGGGATAGACTACTTAAACTCCGTTCCTTCTTTTGGATCTCCCTCAAATTCTGGAAAAATTCATCCAACCCTATTCCTCACTTATTCCTCACTTTCTATCCTTGGGGCTAGAAGGAAACTCAGTTCACCCTCATCAGAAGCCATTCTCAGGGCAAGATTCAGAGGCATGTCATTTCCCAGTCGTAACACCGCAGATTCTGAGAATTTATCAGCTTTTAACATTTCTTTAACTTTTTCCAGAGAAAATATTGACCTTGCAGATTCTTCTATCTTTTCTCCGTGAAGATACTCAACTTTAGCATCACCAAACTCTCCCTCAGCTGAGGCTTCGAATTTTTCCTCATTCACATGGAGAGATATCTTGTCAGAGACTATGCCAATGTCCTGGATGGAATCCTTAAGAAGTGAAAAGGGTACTTCAAATTCCGTAGGATATTCAAGCTGAGGAGGGCTTGGTGCCTCATATTCTATGTCTATGAGACGGATCTTGAATTTTCTGCGGGCTTCACCTTCAAATGATATGATAAGGTTACCTTCATCCACAGTAAGCTCCACCATATCCTCTGCCTTGGCCCTTTTTAAGACCTTCATCAGTTCTTCAGTATCCACGTTGATCTTCATGGGCTCGCCGCACTGGTATTCATCGAATACTCCTTTTTTGAGCTCCAGGTGGACAAAAGTAATATGACTACGGTCCAGAGCATCCAGACGTAAGCCCTCTTCATCGGCCTGCATCTGCACTTCATCTACAATGGATGATATGGCATCAAAACTGGTCTTCAAAATATTGGAATCACTTAAAACTGCCTTGAACATGTACATCCTCCTTAAATTACTTTTTATCCTTCTCCTCTATATTACCCTTTTGTTTTCCTTTCCTATCTTTTGAGTTTTCCTCAGAATCATGGTCTTCAGCTACTTCCAGTTCGCTGTGTATGTTTTTTAGGAAACTTCCTTCCAACAGCTGACGGGCGAAGATACCTGCAATGATCAAAACTCCCAACAATATTAAAAAAGCAGAGATGACTGCTCTTTCACCAAATATTACATTGTCAGCCACCCTGACTGCAGAGCCAAATATGTATAATATTCCGGCGATGATAAAAATCGCACCTATTATCCCCCCGCTGATTCGGATGACCTGTTCTTTATTGGATCGGAGCTTCCTGTAAAAGTTGAATTTCATGAGTTCCTGACTGAAGTGGAAGTCATGTGACTCAGATGAACTTTTATCACCTTCTTCATTATTCTCCTGAGATTTTTCTTTAGAAGTTTTAGAAGATTTTTTAGAACTTTTAGAAGAACCATTAGCAGAAGAGGGAGAAGATTCAGAGGGATCAATATTCCCCCGGGTCAAAAAATCTCTGAAACGTCTCTGCGAATTTTTATTAACTGATGCATCCTCAGATGTATCTTTAGACTTCTTGGATTCCTTAAACTTTCCAGATCCATCAGATGCAGGGGATACTTGAGATGTATGAGATGATTCGTCAATTTCAGAGATCGGCTGATCTTGACTTCCCTTTTTGGGTTTTTCTTCCAATTTAAACATCTCCGTTAATAACGTTTAATCGTACTCTCTCCAAGTTTGTCCGCATTCAGTACATCTTAAAAACCTGGTTTCAGATTCATCGGCCCTTCTAGTTTGTTGCAACCACCAAAATGCTAGTCGATTGCCACATTTTGGGCATAGAGCCTTGGTGGTGGGCAGAGTTTTAACATCATCCCCGGTTACAATTACATTTTCCTTAGGCGCTACTTTCTCAGAAATCTCATACTCACTTAAAGATTCCTTGGTTATCTTTTTTTGGTAACCGCATGAACATTCAAAACAATCACCTTTGGGGAACAGTACTGTTCCGCATTTAGGGCAAAATTCCATTTAAATCCTCCTAATAAGATTTACCATTTATTATATTGAATTATTATAATATTGAATTACATTGAATTGATTAACTGACATGTACATCTTACCAGAATTGATTTAATTGTCAGTTTAGTGATCATGTTATAATTTATAATGATAATGATTGGATTAGTATTTTAATTTTGATTGGTATTTTAATTAATTATTTCTTTAGTTTTACAGTATTCTTTTTAAAGCATCCTTTAAGATTTTGTTATGATCAAAGGCCAAATTCATCCTCAATGCCTCATCAGCTGTGAAACAGGAAACTTCAGCAGCATCTGTATCTGCCCTAAGTTCACCTTCGATTTTACTTGCCAAAAAACACACTGTAATCATGTGCCCCCTGGGATCTCTTCCCGGATCTGAATAAACTCCCAATAAATCCTGAATTTTAATTATTACCCCGGTCTCTTCCCTAACTTCTCTTATAACCGCTTCTTCAACGGTTTCACCATACTCGACAAATCCACCTGGGAATGCCCATGAACCCTTATAAGGAGCGTTTTTACGCCTTATAAATATTATTCGCCCATCAAAGATAGTTATTACCGCATCAACAGTTAAGAGAGGATGTTTAAAGCTTTTAATAATGTACACACCCCTTTATTAATAATGGAACCCATCTTAATTGGAAACCATCCATCCCCAACCATCTACAGGGAGAAAAAGCACACTTTATCTACCATCCCCCCATCTTTCCATTGACTATTTTAAGCATTTCCTTTGGATTCTCCAGTGGTTACACCAGCTGCAATGATGTGTGCGACTCGGATAGGTTCTGGTATTGCACTTCGGGTTGCAGATAGTGTCACGATCTCACTGGCATCCTCCTCAGTGATGCCACAGAACTGCATGTAGATGGGCTCCTGGTTATGAAATTTGTGAACTTTATAAATATCCCCTGCTTCAAGAATATGATTCCACCTTTCTTCCCAGTCAGGAAAATTTTTTAAAGCCTTTTTTATACGTGGCAGGTCCGGATATTTGCGCATGATAACTATAACCGGCACTCCGGTTTCCTGGAAGACCTTACAGATATTAACCACGTTAAAGCCACCAAAGGTGATGCCATCAAGCATCATAACTCCCAGTTGTTCCAGGTGTCGGGAGCCATTAACCATCGTAATCAAAGAGGTGGTGGCATCAGTGCCATCTACTGTGATATAGGTGCGGAGTACTCCATCCAACCAGTTTCCTGCCCGGAAAAGAGTTCCGATAATCATGACCTGTTCCCTGCTATGGGGAACAAATGGGGCATCATCCACTCCCAAGATTCTTATCTCTGGTTTGATGTTTCTGAACTTTTTGATGTTTTGAAACATTATGTGTTCATTTTTTCTTTTTAGTGGTCTTTTTAGTGGTTTTCTTGGTGGTTTTCTTGGCTGTTTTTCCAGTTGCTTTTTTAGCTGGCTTTTTAGCCTTCTTCCCTTTAGTTTTTCCATCACCATCAGATTCTAAGAGCTCTTTAAATTCATCACATCGTGATTTAAGAGTTTCAGCAGCATTTTTAAGAGATTTTTTGGGATTCTTAGCTCTTAAGTAGAGTTTTGGCTCTCCAATAATAGGGTGTTCTATCACGTATGCTGCGGCTTCCACATCCTTATCTTCCATAAGGGTCCTTCGCAGAGCATTACATAGCGAATGAGTTTCTCCTGTAATTTCTATCTCTAATTCATTCTTTTTGTCAGTTATAATCTTCATTTTATCCCTCGTAATTTGAAGAGATGTTTCTAGTCTCTTTCCTACCGCAGTTAGGACATTTAACTTCTTTTTTGCCTATTTTTTTCATGAAGTGTCTGCAGTTGGTGCACATGGCTTTCAAAACGCCCAGTTCATTTTCAGCAGTGGTAAGATCAGTGTTGTCCACTCCCATCACTTTGGTGACCCTGGCCGCTATAAGATCCCCAATATGGAAATCATCAGTTAATTTGTCCACATATCCCTTTCTTGCCTGGGAGATATGTATAGCACCTAAAAAAGTGACCGGAAGACTTCTTTTACTGTCTCTAATTCCATCTACATCTACTAATGCTCTTTGTCCTCGAACATCTCTTATCTGTCCTAAAACTACGTCGCCTTTTTTTAATATTGCAGGGGATTTTGTTTTGGGAATTATGGATATTTTTTTGTTTTTCTGGTCTATGGTTACTGTTCCCGCCACCAGTGACCTGATTTCACCATAGTCATCATAGGTCCATTCTGACGGGAGAAACTCCTCAGTGACTCCTAATGCATCACCAGGAAGAACGAAATCTCCGTTTTTTGCTTTCATCTAATTCACCTCATTTTAAAAACAAGCGTACTTGATTAATTTTGTTTTTTTGTTTATTTTTTGATGTTGTTAATGTTTAAATGACTTTGAATGATTAATAATGTTGGAAAAAGCACTTTGTTCCCATGATCATTCCTAGAAAACACTTAAAGCCCAGTATTCATCCTGAAAACATACCAAATGGAAATCGTACGTTGAAGTACACCTAATTGATTCTCTGCTATTATTAATACAGCTAATTTCAAATTTATGCATAAATGTGATAAAATTGCAATACTCATGATGATCATCTGCGCAGGGTGTTGGTAAATAACCCTTTAATAACCAATATGAGCGAATAATGATTTGTTAATATGTACTGATGATATGATTTGTTAATGTGATGTTGATGATATGATCTGGTTAGGGATGTAATCATGTTATATATGTATCTTTGAAGGTTGAATCTTTGAAAGCAGGAATAGGTAAGATAAGCACATAGAGTACTTTATTGATATTGATTTATATGATAAATTTCTTGAATTTACAGCTAATGATTTGGTAATAGGGAAATTGAGTAGGGAACTCATATTATAATCAAGGTATAGGTAATTGTGTGATAATTGACAATGTAAATTTGTTAATATATTTTGTAATTAGTTTACATTATGTTATGAACTAATGATTATATAAATTATATAATCTTAGTATTTAATCTCATCCATCTGATAATTTTCCCACTCCCTTAACCCCAGGACAATCTCCAACTCCTGAGGAGTCAAAAGAGGTTTTCCATACATTTTGGAGTCATCAATCGCTATTCGGGGACATGCAGTCACTATGAATGCATCTAAATCCATGTAAGGCAACAAACTGGGAGGGTTTATTTCATCCAGAAGTATCAGATAAGCTTCCCTGCCTTCATTATATATCATCTTCTTTAATTCTTTTGCCAGCTCCCACCGGCACTGCCCTTCCTTAGATGATATGAGTATTCCGAATTTTTTAGCCTCGCTAGCCCGGGTTATGCGGGCAAATCTTATTCTAAGAATTCTATCTGTAAATTCATCTATATCCCTTACCTGGTTAAGATAAGGATCAGCTATAATCACTGGCTTTTGGGTGGAAAGTTTTATCCCCAGGGGATGGAAGTTACCACTGCCCAGGTAAAGGTAGGCATCCACGGGCAGATCATGAACTGATGAAAAATTACATCCCAAGACCTGACCTTTTAATGTCCCAGCACCCTCCTTCATGATAACTTCCTTGCCACTTTCCTCCAGAAAATGGGCAGCGTCTTCCAAAAGATGCAGATGCTGAGTGGTAGTTACCAGACCAATTTTGTCCTTCCCTTCCAGATATTTCACTGCTTCTTCCAAAATTTCCATGGACTCCAACCGGTAATGGGCTTCCACAAAAAGAGTGGGAACTTTATAATCAATAGGAAGAGGCGTATGGCCAAAATGCACCAGTAAATCCACCATTCCATTCATTTCCACATCAGACAAATCACAGGCCCCATAACAGGGATCACCCGATATTAGAACTATTACCCCTGTTTCATTTTCTATCCTGGAGGCTAAGTCTGTTGCGTGGACTTTAAGACCTTCAGGGAATTGCAAACCAACTACTTTAGCCCCTGTTTCCCTGATTTTATCCACTATCTGCTCGATTTTGAATTGGTAATTTGTCATTTTTCTAAAATCCCATTTTATACATACGGTCTAGTTTTAATTTGTTCTTATACAAATCATAAGGTTCCAGTTAATCATCCTTTCCAGCAGTGATTTTTTCCACCACTACTTTACCATTCCTAACATTGGCCCGTACCAGTGTTTTCACCCTGGTTCCGGTTTCTTTCTCCACAAATTCCCGGCCATCACCCTTTTCAATAATAGCCATTACATCCACGATCTCTGTTTCTATACGTTGAAGGGCTTTAATCACAGCAGTCATGGTCCCCCCGGTGCTGACCACATCATCCACCAGGAAAACACGATCTCCCTTCCTTAAACCATTAACGTATAATTCGCCTTCACTGTATCCTGTTGTCTGGTGAACCGCCACTTCTCCTTCCAAACCATAGGAACGTTTTCTTACCACCACAAAGGGAATGCTGGTGAGGAGTGAAATGGCAGTTGCCAGGTGGATGCCCATGGCTTCCACGCAGACAATTTTATCCACATCCATGTTTCCAAACTGGGAAACCGCTTCTGCAACTTCTTGTAGTAAATCAGATTCAACCAGAGGAACACCATCAGTTATAGGATGAACAAAATAATCATATTCACCTTTTTTCACAACGGGGGCTTCAACAAGACTTTTTATTAGCTTTTCCAGCATATTATATCACCATCACATCAAATCTTTAAATCCAATGTTTAACCAGTTACTCAAACAATACATATAAGGACGAGTAAGGGAGGATCAGTACTGTTATGAGAGAGTTGTTTAAGAATAATTCTAAATTTTAACAAATAATTCTAAATAATACATAATTCATCTCATTTGATTAATCAATTAAAGACTGTTATGGGAGTTTGAATATTTTAACCCAAATATTCAAGATATAGGGTTATAAAATAGGTTGAAATAGGTAGGCATACATAATAATATAATATATTATAATCCTTGAGTTTTAGTATCATATTACACACAAATTGTTATAACTTTGAAAATGACATCCCAATTAATTTTATATATTATATATATTAAATTTAGATGAAGAACTAAGTGAAAGTATAGGATGTTTTCATAAGAATTTGAGAGGTAGGTGACTGATTTTCATATTTCAATATGAAAGCAAATCTACCCGAAAACAAATCTACACTAAGAATATAATTCCTTAAACTTATAAATACGGGATATTTGATACAAACATGACGTTAATTGATTACAAAGATTATGACCTGGTGATGAGATAATGTTAGGTAACCTGGGTAAAAATCTGACCAAAACCATGAAAAAATTGGCCGGAATGACCATTATCGATGAGGAAGTGGTCAAAGAGGTCATTAAAGACATCCAAAGAGCTTTAATCCAGTCGGATGTCAACATAAAACTGGTTCTGAACCTATCTAAAACCATAGAGGATAGGGCCTTGAATGAAGAACCCCCTAAAGGAGTTACCGCCAAGGAACATGTCATTAAAATTGTTTACGATGAACTGGTCCATCTCCTGGGAGATAAAGCAGCGGAAGTTGAAATTGAGAAGAAACCCTACAAAATACTCTTCGTAGGGCTGCAGGGAAGTGGTAAAACAACCACCATTGGAAAAATGGCCCGATACCTACAGAAGAAAGGTTTCAATCCAGCAATCATCTGTACCGACACTTGGAGACCTGCGGCCTACGAACAACTGCGCCAACTCACCGAAAATCTGAATTTATCCCTTTACGGAGATCCAGATAACAACGATGCCCTGGATCTGGCCCGAAAAGGTTTGAAGGAGTTCAAAAAGCAGGATCTTATAATTGTGGACACTGCCGGACGTCATAAGGAAGAAAAAGATCTTCTGGACGAGATGGAGCAGATATCCGCAGTTGTGGAACCTGACGAAGTTATGCTGGTCATTGATGGTACCATTGGTCAGCAGGCCAGGGAACAGGCCCTTGCATTTAGTAAAACCGCCAAAATAGGGTCCATTGTAATAACCAAACTGGACGGTTCAGCTAAAGGAGGAGGTGCCCTGTCAGCAGTAGCTGAGATTGGTGCTCCTATAAAGTTCATTGGAACCGGCGAACGCATAGAGGACCTGGAAGTTTTCGATCCCGAACGGTTCATCTCCAGGTTACTGGGAATGGGAGATATTAAGAGCCTCATTGAACGTGCTGAGGAAATTGCCGAGGAAGATGTTGACACCGAAGCTATGGATGCCATGCTCAGTGGTAAGTTCACCCTGAAGGATATGTACAGTCAGTTCGAGATGATGAATAAGATGGGACCCATGCAGCAGGTGATGAACATGTTACCCGGTATGGGAAATAAACTACCTAAAAACGCTTCCCAGGTAACCGAAGAAAAACTGGGCAAGTACAAGATTCTGATGGATTCCATGACAGAACATGAATTAATCCATCCTGAAGTCATCAAACAGTCCCGGGTTAAAAGAATAGCTCGAGGCTCTGGAATGCGTAATGAAGATGTTAAGGAGCTTTTAAAGTATTACCAGGTGACTAAAAAGGCAATTAAGGGCTTTGGAAAACGGAAGATGGGCGGACCACTGGGGCAGATGATGCGGCAGATGATGCGATAAACATCCCCCTGTCAACTTATTTTATGCGTATACTGAAGTTGAGTTAGTATACTAAAATTAAATTTGAGAGAGTATACCAAAATTACTGAAAATTCTGAGGCATTACTACTCTCATATCATTTTATAACAAAATTAAGAATCCAATTCATATCAGGACAGACCACCATGAAAAATATTAAAGAACAGGCCCAGAAAATAATCAAAATCAGCCATGGGAACATTTGCAACCGTTGTCTGGGTAGGAATTTTTATCCACAAGTTTCAGGTAATGATAATCAGGAACGAGGTGCTTATCTGAAAGATGTCCTGAGCGAAGACGAGGAAATGCCTGAAAAGAGTGAAGCTTGCTATGTATGTGGAGATATTTTTCTGGATCTGGAAAATATCCTGGAAAAAATAATCAACACCATCCATAATTCCCAGGTTGAATTTACAACATTCCTGGTGGGTTGTCGTCTGCCAGATGAAATCCTGGAGAAAGAGAAATATATCCAGGAAAAAACTGGATTTAATGGCGATATCATAAAAAAAGAGATTAACAGGGAGTTGGGTAAAGAATTAGAACTTCGTCTGGAGAGAGAAGTGGATTTTGATAACCCAAATCTGGTGATTATGATGGATTTCACCAGCAACCAAGTAGAACTTCAGATAAATCCACTGTTCATTGAAGGAAGATACCGAAAACTCATACGAGGTATTCCTCAGACCAGATGGCCTTGCCGAAAATGCAGGGGAAAAGGATGCAAAATATGTGATTTCACCGGGAAAATGTACCCCGAATCCGTTGAAGAACTAATGGCAGAAAAGGTTTTAAAGGCAACAAGAGGCGTTGAATCTAAATTTCATGGTGCAGGTAGGGAAGACATTGATGTGAGGATGCTGGGGAGAGGAAGGCCATTTGTACTGGAGATAAAGGAGCCTAAACTGCGTGATTTGAACTTGGAAGATTTAACTGCTGAAATAAACCAACACTGCACTGGCAAAGTGGAAGTTCTTGACTTAAAATCAGTGAATAAAGATCGAAGAAGCGGTATTAAAGCATCTTCCACAGAAACCTATAAAATCTACCGTGCACTGGTAGAACTGGATCAGGAGACGGATGCGGAGAAATTAAATGTCTTAAATTCTCTTAACATAATCAAACAACGTACTCCCATTCGGGTTTCCCACCGGAGAGCAGATAAGATCCGTACCAGAGAAGTGAAGGAGATTCAAGTTAAACTGCTGGATTCCAACCATCTGGAATTGGTTGTGAATTGTGAAGGCGGATTATATATCAAAGAACTCATATCAGGAGATGAAGATAGAACCCAGCCCAGTGTGACTTCCATTCTGGGCATAACTGCCAAGTGTATAGAGTTAGATGTGTTGGAAGTTAACATTTAAATGAGTGGAAGGATAGTTTTATAAACTCCGTTACATCATAAATAATTCTAATCGATTTACAAAATGAGCCAATTAACCACTGGAAGATTCATACGAATTTTATCTTAAATTGCAGGTTAGGCCCTATAAGAAATAATATCTTAAATTAACAAATCGTATCTGCGCAAATCACCTGAGAGGCCAAATACTCATAAATATTGCCCAATAACTCATGGAAGCAGACAACTCTAAAACAAAGATAGTTGGAAGTAAATTTAATAATAAATTTAATAACCCATTTCTAACTGAAGTGGAGGTTTTGAAAATGACTCAGAGATCAAGAGGTTTTAGAAGTAAAACAAGGTACAAACTTAAAAAGACTTTAAGAGCAGGGAGAAGCAATCCCATAACCAAAAAAATACAGACATTCCAGGAAGACGATCTGGTTCACATAATAATCGACCCCAGCGTTCACAAAGGCCAACCTCACCCACGTTTCCATGGTAAAACCGGTAAAGTGGCTGAAAAAAGAGGCCGGGCATACATAGTAGCAATTAATGATGGGAATAAAGCTAAAAAACTGATTATTCGACCTGAACACCTGAAAATACAGGAGTGATGGTGATGATTGGGAAAAAAGTCCTTGAAACCGATCCAATACCCCTGGTTAAAGTCAAGCCACTCTTAGAAGAACGAGAAGCAGTTCATGAGTTAAGTTATGAACAGAATCTGGCCCTGGATCACGTCACCAAATTCTCTAAAATATCAGTAGAAGATGCAGAGAAGCTGGTAGATGAACTGGAAGAAATTATCAAAAAGACCCAGGCCATTAAGATAGCAGATGTCATGCCCGAAGATATGGATGACATGCGATTGATTTTCGCCAAGGAAAGGGGATCCCATAAAAAGGAAGAACTTGAGAATATACTGAAAATTGTGAACAAATACCGGGAAAAAGACTAAAAAACTTTTTAAAAACTCTTTTTCCTTCGGGTGAAACTTTAAATATTATGGGAAGTATTCACATCGGCTATATCGAGATGTGATACGAACGAAATTTAAACTGTAATTATCTAAAATTAATTCAGGGTGTGGTTAAATGGAGGATTATGCTATTATTTTAGACTATCTACCTCTGGGTTATGTTAGAGAGGGATCAAACTCCTATAAACGTAAACCTGTGGCTCAGGCAATTGGTACAGAAGAATTCACCCTGTTAGAGTTAACACCAAAGGAAAATGTAAACTTGGATATTCATGAAAAGGTTTACATTGGAGCCGGGAAAAGAGAGAAAATTGCCCGGGTTAACCGTAGATTACCCTTTAACAAAATGACTTCAACTGCTAAAATAGAGGTAAATTACGTCATTGAAGAAATTATAAAAGAAAAGGAAGATAAATTTGTCCAATTCTTCAATGAAGCAGGCCCCATTTCCACCCGCCTGCACCAGATTGAACTTCTACCCGGTATCGGTAAAAAGCACATGTGGGATATTCTACAGGCACGGAAGGAAGCCCCTTTCCAGGACTTTGTCGATGTGAAAAAACGAGTTCCCATGCTATCTGACCCTGTGAAACTCGTTGCCAAAAGAATTCACCTGGAACTGGAAGCAGCTGAAGACAGGAAAGGTAAAAAGAAATACATCTTATTCACCCGACCTCCAAAACGCAAATTTTAAATTATATTCATTTTTTAAAGAATGAAGTTTTAAAATTAATGAAGGAATTCAAAGATTAAGGAAAATGTTGGCCCAAGAAACCTCCCAGCTGTTAAAAAAGCACCAGATAAGGTTAAACCGGAGGAAAGGTCAAAATTACCTCATCAATGACCATATTTTAGCTCGAATTATTGAAAACTCCCATCTCAATGATTCAGATGTGGTGCTGGAGATTGGAGCAGGTATCGGTACATTAACCATCCCCCTGGCTGAAAAATCTTCTAAAGTAGTTGCTTTTGAGCAGGATAAGAAAGTTTCCCGGGTTCTCAAGGAAAGGCTGCAAGAACTAGAAATATCCAATGTGGAAGTTCTGGAGGGCGATGCTGCCAAAATGGAGTTCCCTTATTTTAACAAAGTAGTATCCAACTTACCCTACCAAATATCATCCCCCATAACCTTCAAACTCCTTAACTACGACTTTGATTACGCTATTTTAATGTATCAACTGGAATTCGCCCAGAGAATGGTAGCCCAACCTGGTGAATCTAATTATTCCCGTCTGTCGGTGATGATGAACATGTGCACACACACAGAACTTCTTTTTAAGGTTCCCCAGAATGCTTTCCTACCTCCACCCCGAATTTCCTCGGCAGTAATCAAGTTAGTACCCCAAAAGAACCCCCAGGCTGATAAATTCTTCACTAATACCTGTCGGGCATTATTTCAGCATAAAAAGAAGAAATCAGGAAAGGCCTTGCTTCAATCTTTCCATGAAATATCCAGCTTAGACTTGGACCGAAGCAGTATCAGGAATCTCATCCGTAAACTGGACCCCAAACTCACTGAAGAAAGGGTTTTTAACTTGAAAGGTGAAGAAATTTTAACAATTTCCAGAGAACTTAAAGAGTTAATGGAGAGGTATGATGAAAAAAAGGGGTAAGATAAATAACACTGAGAAAATGGATGGAACGAATAACACCGCGATAAATCCTTTTCAACTATTTCAGGATGAATTTCCAGAATTAGCAGGACGTTTCAATGATCTGGTGGATGCCCAGCGTTCTCTTAAAGGAATGGATCCCAAAACCAAGCAACTGGTGAATATAGCCATCCAGACTGCTAACCGCAACCCAATGGGAGTTAAAATGCATTCATACATGGCTAAAAGTCAGGGTGCATCCAGAGATGAGATTTTAGGAGCAGTGGTGATGAACCTTCATCTTTCAGGACTCTCAACTGTACTGGATTGCCTTCCATCAGCATTGGAAGGTCTGGAATCAGTGAAAGAATAATTTTATACAAGTTCTTATATGTACTTACTATTAGAGGATTAACATGTTAGATTACAAGGGAATTCATTACAAGACCTATCCTGAAGTTTACGAACCTGCTGAAGATACATTTCTCCTTGCAGAAAATCTTCAGGTGGAAAGAAGGCACAGAGTGCTTGAAATAGGAACCGGGACGGGAATTGTGGCAATAACTGTTTCCAGACAATGCAGGACCGTTGTGGCAACTGATATCAACCCCCATGCCATAAAATGCGCCACCCACAATATTATCAACAACAAGACATACAATGTGGAGTTAAAGGAAGGAGACTTATTTGAACCGGTTGTTGGTGAGAAATTCGATTTAATATTATTCAATACACCATACCTCCCCACTTCAGAAGATGAAAGGGTTCATGATGAACTTGAAGCTGCATGGGATGGTGGCTCAGATGGTAGAGAAGTTATAGACCGTTTTTTGGATGAATTAATTGATTATCTTAATCCAGAGGGAAGAGTTCAGTTAGTACAGTCATCTCTATCAGATATTGATAAAACACTTGATAAACTGGAAAAAATGGGTCTGGATACATGTGTAACTGCCCGTGAAAAGCATTTCTTTGAGGAAGTGGTGGTTATAACCGGGATTCTAAGAGATTCCAATTAATTTTTTATTTTTAAATAATAATATCCTTTATTTTTCATTAAATCTACCTTAATACGATTTTAGCTCATATAAACCTCAGACCATTTAACACCCCAATATGACCTTCTCATCATAACATCATAACATTTATATGATACTTACGATTGATAGCAGATCATACTTTAAAATATCTTTAAATTATTCAATTTAGTGGAATATTAATAGAAGAAGGGAGGGGCAATGGTGGATAAAAAATTATTCTATCTAATTTTGGGTTTTACCTTCCTATCAACCATTTGCATCTCCTCAACAGCTTTCGCAGTAGAATTAGAAAAAAATTACACTAACAACTCTGATTTTGATAATGGCACCCTAATAAACTTAGAATACAATAGTACTCAAGACCAGTTGCAGCTTTCCAACAAATCACAGTCCTTATTTTCATTTATATGGGTTCCTAACAGTAACGAAGGCACAGTATCTAAAATAGATACTGTAACTGGACAGGAAGTGGGCCGTTACCACACCGGCCCTTATAATTATGGTAACCCCTCCCGAACCACCGTGGACCTTGAGGGTAATTGCTGGTTGGGAAACCGGCAAACAGGTACTGCAGTGAAAATTGGAATTCTAGAAAACGGAGGATTCATAGACCGCAACCATGATGGAATAATCGAAACATCCGGTGATCTTAATGGAGATGGAGTGATAACTGATAGTGAAATTCTCCCATGGGGTCAAGACGAATGCGTGCTCTGGGAGGTGATACTTATACCGGGCCGTGAGGGCACTTACACCCCTGGAGAGTACACAGGATCCTACGTTAATGACAACAACTATCCTGGACCAAGAGGAGTGGCAGTAGATTCCCAAAACAATGTTTGGTTAGGTTGCTATGGAACTGGCAAATATTACTATGTTAATGGTACCACCGGGCAGATCCTTAAAATGGTTGATGTCTCATCAGTAAGTCACACCCCCTACGGAGCAATCATAGATCAAAATGGAATATTATGGTCGTCTGGCGCAGGAGGCAATAATATTCTCCGCCTGGATCCGTCCAACAATACCTTCACCCGCATAAACATTGGACATTTTGCTTACGGACTGGGCCTGGATAAAAATAATCATCTTTTTGTGGCAGGTTGGGATTCCTCACGATTCACTCGAATAAACATCCTCACAGGTACCATTGAATGGACAAAACCGTGCCCTTATCAGTCTCGAGGAGTAGCCGTCACTGATGATGACGATGTGTGGATTGTGAACTCAGCAGCTGGCACATTAACCCGTTACTCCAATAATGGAGATTTCAAAGCAACCATAGCCATTGGTAACACCCCCACAGGCGTTTCTACCGATAGAAATGGTAATTTATGGGTCGTTGACTACGGCGATGAGTACATCCATCGCGTCGACCCCCTCATCAACAAAGTAGATCTCAGCAAAGCACTCCCTGGAACCCGTCATTACGGTTACAGCGACATGACAGGAACAGTGTCCCAAAGCATCACCACCAAAAAAGGCACTTGGACCGTGACCCATGACTCTGAAATTCCAGACACTCCCTGGGGCCCCATAAACTGGAATAGCTATGAACCTAACGGCACCAAAATCACCGTACGGGTGAAAAGTTCCAACGACGGGATAAACTGGTCACCCTGGGAAACTGTTACCAACAACACCCCCCTTCAGAATACCCCACCTGGCAGATATTTAATGGTTGAAACCACCCTGCAAAGATTTCAGGGTAACATATCACCCATCCTTTATGATCTCACTGTCAAAGCACTGGTGGCTGATGTCTCAATAGAGATTATCGGGGATAATTCGGTTATTGCTGGCAAAATGCAAATACTTCAGGTGAACATCCGAAATCATGGCCCTCAAACATCCAACAACAACATATTCATTGCAGATATACCACTGAAAAACCCGGAATACTCTCAAGATAACGGGGCAACCTGGAATAACTGGACTGGGACTTTGAACCTGGGAAACCTGGATAAAAATGATTTTAAAACTTTCTTAATAAGGGGTTTAATGCCTTGCTGGGCCAACGGCACATTACAATTCACTGGAAGGATCTCTTCAGATACCAAAGATATTAACTCTACCAATAACATTTATCATCACTTCACAATTGCAGACACAGAGTGTGAACTTTCTGTGGGTGTAACTGATTATCCAGACCCAGCCACTCCCGGGGAACAACTCACCTATCAGGTGACAGTTCAAAATAGTGGCCCTTCCACCGCCAGCGGAGTTTATTTAACTGGCACTTTTCCTTTACAAAATCCAGAATATTCATTAGATGGGGGTAGTAACTGGAACTTGTGGACCGGATCAATGGATTTAGGAACAATGCAATCCCACACTTCAAAATCCGCACTGTTCCGAGGGTTGATACCATCCTCTGCCATAGGAATCTTAAATTGTACA
The DNA here is from genome assembly GCF_016217785.1 of Methanobacterium sp. Lineage (NCBI taxonomy): Archaea > Methanobacteriati > Methanobacteriota > Methanobacteria > Methanobacteriales > Methanobacteriaceae > Methanobacterium > Methanobacterium sp. Next base: position 6,646 of record NZ_JACRGA010000016.1, on the reverse strand, counting down.
GTTCAGGTGGGAAGTAGCACTACCGACACCAACCAGACTAATAACATCGGCAACCAGTCCACCATCCTTAAAAGTGTTTCAAACCTCTCTGTTATCCTGAATGAAATCCCTGAAGCTGTGGCTGGCAATATAATCGCCACCACCATAACTGTATCCAACGATGGACCCTCAGACGCACATAATGTTATAGTATCCTTTGAATCAATCTTGGAATCATTGGAACAGTTAATCAACGGTAATTGGTTGCCTTTGGTAGGTTTATTATGTTTAGGAACCATTCCAGCAGGAGAAAATCGAAGTGTTCAGGTGAGAGGAACCATACCTTCCTCCCTTGAAGGGGCCTTGAACATCGTGGTCCGGGTAAACGGGACTAACTCAACTGATACCAGTGTTCTTTTAATAAGTAACTCCACACAGTTCCAGGTGAATATAGAAACACCTGCCAGTGCCCAGGCAGGGGATGATTTAACATTTAAAGTAAATGTTAGAAATCCCGGAACTTCTACCCCTGAGAAGGTAATTCTCACTGGAACCCTCCCCCTAATTAACCCTCAGTTTTCCCTGGATAATGGAGTAACCTGGAATCCGTGGAGGGGAATGGTAGAACTGGGCCAGATAGGTGTCAATGATTCTGTACAAATCATTTTCCAGGGAAAAATACCATCATCCCTTAATGGCACCATGAATCTAAACACATCCATACTAATACCCGGTAGAGATCCTCAGAAACTCACCGGCATTCCGATTGGTCTGGAGAAAATTGCTGACCTTAAGATCACCCTCACCATCAACAACCCTCATCCTCATCTGGAGGAGGATTTCCAGGTTAAAATCAGGGTGGAAAACCTGGGTCCCGGTGACAGCAGCCAGGCCCGGGCGGAATATGAACTTCCACCAGGCATGGAGATAATTGGAAACCGCATCTATGACAGACAGGGAAATGTGTGGATTCTGGGAGACATACCCCGCGGAGGCATAGTCACCTTGATTTTAAAGGCACGTTCACATAGTTTAAACATTTTACAACCTGTGGCTGTGGCTTATGGTATGGAATATGATCCAGACCTCTTTAACAATCGAGCCTCCTCTTCCCTTCTAGCTTATTTAGTACCATCAATTTACCTCACACCCCAGGTTAATGCAGCCAGTTCCTCCAATGTAAGGAGTCAGGGAGGCAATCCTAAGACCGTTCCTATGCAGGAAACAGGAGTACCCTTTAATTTCACCAGTTTTCTGATTCTTGTGGTTTTTATGGGTGTTTCGCTCCGTAATAACCGGTACGCAAGGAACAAAAAGTTATTTATCATTACCACATTATTTTTGGCCCTGGCAGCATCAGGCGCTGCTTTTGCAGATACACCACCAGATACAGCAGATATAATCCCGGAAACGGTTAAATCAGGGGATGTGATCCTAATTGAAGCCAATCCTGCCCCATCCACCACTAAAGTAAAAGTCTACATCCAGGATGAGACTTACGATATGGTTAAAGAATCTGACAACATCTGGAGATATAAATATGTAACCCCCCAGGCGGCTGATGGTAATTATCCCGCCCTAATCACTGCCTGGAACACCTCTGGAGGTCAAAAACAGTTCCAACTTAACTACACAATTGATAACACTCCACCACTAATGGAATCCACCATCAACACCAGCCAGGCCAGATCCGGAGATAAAATCACCATTAAAGTAGAATCAGACCCAGATACAGTCATCACCCAGGCATTATTCAGAGGGGAAACTTTGAACCTAGCAAAACAAATTGATGGAACCTGGAACCTGGAATACACTATACCAGAATCCACACCAGATGGTTTATACACCCTTATAATCACAGGACAGGATAATCTAGGTAACGCAGCCACTAATAACCTCTTCTTAACCATTGATAACACCCCTACCACCTCTCCCCGCCTATCCACCTTAACTGGTAAAGTCACCCCAGACATCAGCAGATCCGGAGGCCAAATCATCGTAGAAGCTTTCAGTGGGCCAGAGACCACCACCCTGGATGCGGTGATAATAGGAACAACCCATCATCTCATCAAACAGGCAGATGGCACCTGGAAACTCATCTACACATTACCAGATGCCCCTGACCGGACCTATCCAATACTGTTCATCGCCACTGATAACAAAGGCACACAGAAAAACACCACACTTTTCCTCATCATTGATAACACACCACCACAATTAGATGCCACTTTAACACCGGAACTGGTACGTACTGGTAACATAATCACCATAAACGCCACCACCAGTTCTGATGCAGAGAAAGTCACCGCATCTATATTGGGGGAAACACTGAAACTTAAAAAACAATCCACCAATTCGTGGATGCTCAGATACGCAGTACCCCAAGCAACAGACGGATCACACAACATCAACATAATCGCCACAGACAAAGCAGGCAACCAGGCACAAACCACCCTCACCTTCACAGTAGACAACACCCCACCCACACTAAACCCCACCATAAACCAGACGCTGGTCAGATCAGGTGACAAGATCACCATAGCCACCACAGCAGACAACGACACCCAATCTGTGAAAGTATACATTCAGGATAATACCTACGACCTAACCAAAAACCAGAACGGCACCTGGAACCTGGAATACACCACACCCCAAATTGGTGACGGAGTCTACTCCATCCTACTCATTGCCCGAGACATGGTGGGTAACACCAACCAAACACCACTCACCTTCACAGTGGACAACACACCCCCTGTTATCAACCCAAAAATCAATCCAGAAAGTGCAAAACCGGGAGAAAACATCACCATAACCGTAAACACCTCCCCAGACACGCAAAACGTGGCGGCCATCATAGGCACACAAAGAATCAACCTCATCCTCACAAACGGAACTTGGACCACCAACTACACCATACCACTAGATGCCACCTTCGACATACACACCATACAAATAGAAGGAACAGACACCGTTGGGAACATTGGCAAAAACACAGCCAGTTATGAAGTTTTGGATCCTAACCCCACACCCTCCTGGCTTGAAGATCTGATAACCCCAGACACACCCGAACCCCAATATCCAAATATTTACACAAACAATCCCGGAACTGGAAACACAGGAGGATCTAACAGCCCGGGATCCGGAACCATAGGAGGCAACGACCAACTCTACAGAGACCAAATGTACATCCGAGACACATTAAGTTACACACCCACCACCGACCCAAACACCAACACAACAACAACCCCACCCAAAATGTCAGGATGGAACATAGACACAAAGATAATCCCTGAAATATTAATAACAGCAGCAATTCTTGCAACATCCGCCATTGCTGCAAGATTTTTAAATGGAGAAGTGTTAGAGTTAAAAAACAGCTTTGAAAAATGGGCTGTGAAACATCTAGGAAATAAAGTACCAAGTACAAAATCAATTGTTTTATATGTAATTTCTATAGGCATTTTTGCGTTAGATCCAGGGCTTGTAGATGGAATTTTGCTGTTTGTTGGAATGTTTGGGTTTTTCTTTAATTTCATTGCAGCAATAATGTATAGCGGAGCAATGGAGATTTTTGGCTACATTCTAATGGCATTCGCTATCATTAAATTAGTCAAAAAATATTGGGGGCTTGATGTTGTACAAATGGCAAGTGATAAACTAGGTAAATTAAAGGAAATATTTACAAATGAATTTGGCCCAATATTCGACCATCTAAAAGAAATGTTTGGATTAAAATAGAATATAAGATGATATAATGTTTTCAAAGAAAGAATCTGACTTTGAAAAGTTGCAAAGGCTTTTCTGGGAATTTATCAATAATTACGGTGAGGATGGTTTTGAAAACATCCTTTCTAATTTAGATAATCCACAAAAGTTGGGTTATAGTGAAAAATTAGTTGACAATCATATTTCTAGTCCAGTTTGTAGGGCTCCAGACTTTCACAATAATATGAAGAAAACTTTCGCTAAGGGATATACTAATTTTTTAAGATATGTCTATGGAGTAAGACTTAGAACAATGGCTGTGAATACTTTACCAGAAGAGGTAGCAGGAAGAGGTCAAATTATTATAGCTATGATGAATTTGCCACGAGGTTGGCCATTCACTAAATTCACGCAGGATGAATTTTTATCATTGTATTTATTATTAGAGCGGCTTTATTTTGTCCAAATAGGCCATAAATTAAGAGCAGAAGATCTTTTGAATATTTATTTTAGTGGTTTAGACGAACGGTTAGTTTTCTTTTTGAACGAATTTGATACTGTGGTGGATGAAGATATTCCTGAACCTTCCAAGGAGTATTTTCAGGTTCTCAAATATATGAAATATCAAGATGAAACTGTAAAAAACATGAAACGAGAACTGGGTTTTTTGATAGGAACTGCAATTAGGTATTATGTTGGGAGATTAGGCGGATGGGAAAATAATGTTTTAAAAACTTTAATCTATTGTTCAGCAGCATCAGACGGAAGAAAAATCATTACCCGAAAGGATATTGTAAGAGGTTATGAAACTTACTTCAAACTTTTGAACAAGGATATCACCAAATACAAAGCCCGAGAGGATGTTTTAAACTCTACAAATTACGATAGTTTTAGAGCTAAAATGTCATACTATAATCTTAGATTATTGCATGGAAAAAATCCATAATATTAATATCCTGTTTTCAAAGAAAGAATCTAAATTTGGAAAGTTAGAAAGGCTTTTCTGGGAATTTATCAATAATTACGGCGAGGAAGGATTTGAGAAAATCCTTTCCAACTTAGATAATCCAAAAAAGTTGGGTTATACTGAAAAACTCGTGAATAATCATGTTTTCAGCCCTGTGTGTATGGCAACTGCCCATCGCAATATACGACGTGAAGTTTTTTCCAAAAATTATACTGATTTTTTAAAATACGTTTATGGAGTTAGACTCAGAACACTTGCAGCAAATACATTACCCACAGAGATCTCAGGTTGGGGCATGATAATTGCAATTATTGAAAACCTGCCACGCGGCTGGCCATTCACTAAAATAACACATGATGAGTTTGAATCAATATATTTATTATTAGAAAGGCTTTATTTTGTACAATCAAATCATAAACTAGGGGCAAACGATCTTATAAATATCTATTTTAGCGGTTTAGATGAGCGACTGGTGTTCTTTCTGAATGAATTTGATAATGTAAGAGATGAAGACATACCAGAACCATCTAAAGCATATTTTCAATCTTTAAAATATGTTAAATACCAAGATAAGACTACAAAAACTATGTATCAAGATTTAGGACAGTTAATCGGATTTGCCATGAGATACTATCTTTCAGGAAGATTGGGTGGATGGGAAAGTAACTTATTGAAAACTTTAACTTACTGTTCAGCAGTTTCTGATGGAAGAGAAATCATTGTCAGGGATGATATAGTTAATGCTTTTAACACATATTTCAAGCTTTTAAAAACAGATGTCACCAAATACAAGGTTCGGAATGAGATTCTAAACTCTGGCGATTACGACAGCTTCAGAGCCAAATTAATGTACTACAATCTAAGACTTACACATGGAATAACACCTTAAATAGTAATCCAAACTTTAAACATCTTCCAGTTGTGAAAAACTAGAAATACACTAACAACAACACCCAAAGATCAATTATAACATTCTCACAACAACTACAGACAAAGCAGGCAACCAAGCACAAACCACACTCACCTTCACCCCGGACAACACCCCACCCACACTAAACCCCACCATAAGCCCAACCCTAGTTAAATCAGGTGACAAGATCACCATAACCACCACAGCAGACAACGACACACAATCTGTGAAAGCATACTTCCAAGACAACACCTATGACCTAACCAAAAACCCTAACAACACCTGGAGCATGGCATACACCACCCCACAAATTGGTGATGGAGTTTACTCCATCTTACTCATGGCCCGGGACATGGTGGGTAACACCAACCAAACACCACTCACATTCACAGTAGATAACACCCCACCCGTAATCAACCCTGAAATCAATCCAGAAAGTGCCAAACCTGGAGAAACAATAAATATAACCGTCCACGCATCACCAGACACACAAAATGTAGTGGCCATCATAGGCACACAAAGAATCAACCCCACATACAATAATGGAACCTGGACCACTAATTACACTATACCTAGATGCCACCTTCGACATCCACACCATACAAATAGAAGGAACAGACATGGTAGGTAACGTGGGTAAGAACATGGCCAGTTACGAAGTACTGGATCCTAACCCTAACCCAGAACCTGGACCAAACCCCAGGCCCAACCCTGGACCTGGACCAACACCCAGCCCCTTAAACACACCCCAAACACAACTACAACGTTATCGGAAGAATTACGGATTCTTTGGATAAAGTGAACAAAGCTGTTAATAATCCTACTGTTCAAAAGGCTTTAAAAGCATGGGACAGCTTTTTAAACAAAGTCGGTTTCAATTACGGAATGTCAGTTTTCAAAAAAGGACTATACAAATTATTCCCCGACAAAAAATCTGAAATAGATTCCCTATTATTATTATTATTATTATTATTATTATTATTATTATTATTATTATTATTATTATTATTATTATTATTATTATTATTATTATTATTATTATTATTATTATTATTATTATTATTATTATTATTATTATTATTATT